>JAPKZA010000474.1 GCA_026394015.1 Acidobacteriota bacterium | reverse complement strand
TTCGCCGCGGGGCTAAGGGAGTCGGGATGCTCTTTGCCCCACGCGTTGAGCCCGTCGACGAACGCCGCGAGCAGCGGGGCGAATTGGGGGGATTGCTGGGTGGCCCATTGTTTGGCCCGTGCGGGAACACCGTTCAGGCGGATCCAGCGGTCGGATTCGAGATACTGTTCGCCGTAGAATTCGGCCCCTCTGCCGCGGGCTTGGGTGTAGAGCCGGAGCAGCAGTTCGGAATGCGCTTCCATTTGGGCGTAGCCGTAGGCGTAGAAGAGGCTAGGATGGTCCGGCGCGTAGATATGGGGGACGCCGTAGCGGTCCCAGAGGATTTCGGTGCCCTTGGCCGGGGCGGCGAGGCTTACGCCGCGGAAGAGGAGGGAGAACGCTAACAGGAGTGTTTTCATGACTAGTCCACGTAGAGAAACTCGTTCGAGCTCAGCAGGATTTGCGCGAAGGACGGGAAAGGCATTTTCTCGAGAAAGCGGGCGGCGAGTTCCCGTTCAGCGGACGTGGGCAGGCGGGATAGGGTGAGTAAGTAGGCGGCTTCGATGTTACTCTCCGCTCGCTGCGCCAGCGCGGCGGCGGCTTGGAAGATGAAATCGTCGTTCAACATCGTGAGCGACTGGAGGGGCGTGGCCGAGGGGACGCGGCGGGTGCAGTTCGTATCAATAATGGGATAGTCGAAGACGCCGAGGAAACTCATCGGATAGGTCCGGCGGTGGGTGAGATAGATGCTGCGCCGCCACTTGGCGGATTCGGGTTCCTTGGACGAGACGACTTGTAGGCCGTCGGGGCGCATTTCGAGTTGGACGGGTGGGCCGCCGGCGGTGGGGTCGAGCTTGCCGGCGGCGGCGATGACAGAATCGCGGAGGGCTTCGGCGTCGAGACGGCGCAGGTTCATGCGCCAGAGGAGCTTGTTGTCCGGGTCGATTTTGCGGGCGGGTTCGTTTTGCAGGCTGGACTGACGGTAGGCGGTCGAGAGCATGATCAGCTTGTGAAGGCGCTTGGCGCTCCAGCCGTTTTGCATGAAGTCGACGGCGAGGTGGTCGAGGAGGGGTTGGTTCGTGGGGGCTGCGCCAGTCGTGCCGAAATTGTCCGGGGTGGCGACGAGGCCAGTGCCGAAGTGGCCCTGCCAGATGCGGTTGACGATGACGCGGGCGGTGAGCGGATGTTCGGGGCTGGTGAGCCATTCGGCGAAGGCGAGGCGGGTGCCGGAGGTTTTGCCTTGGGTGGCCGCGGGACGGAGGGCGTCGCGGCGGTCGGGCGGGGTGAGTACTTCGAAGAAGCCGGGGGTGACGGTGGGGCCGGGGGCATCGGCGCTGCCGCGTTGCAGAAGGCGGATTTTGGGGGCGGTGCCGACGTCCCAAAGAGCTTGAATCTTGCCGAGCTTCGGGAACTCGGGATCCTTGGCGTACTCCTTTTCGAAGGCATCGTGGAACTTCTTGAAGAGATACTTCTGGACCTCGGTTCGTTTGTCGGCGGGGGTGGCGAGGGCGGCTTTAACATCGTCGCGGAGTTGTTCCGGGAGCGTCTTCAGTTGCTCCGAGAGCATGCGGGCTTCGATGGCTTCGTGGTCGGTGGTGGGGAGGAGATAGAGGTGATGATTCTGGGGTTGAATCCAGTCGGTGGGGTTGTAGCCGGTCGTGAAGAGGGCGAGGAAACGGTAATAGTCTTTCTGCGAGATGGGATCGAACTTATGGGAATGGCAGCGGGCGCAGTTGACGGTGAGCCCGAGGCTACTCGACGATACCTTCTCAACGAGCTTGAAGAGCGCTTCGTAGCGTTCGACGGGGAGGTTGGAGATATCCTCTTCAGTGATGTCGAGGATCGTGCGAAGGTACCCGGTGGCGGTGAGGAGTTCGTTGATTTCCGGGGTGCGGGTTTTGGCGTTGCGCCAGTCGACGAGTTCGTCGCCGGCGAGTTGTTCGGTGAGAAAGCGGTTCCAGGGTTTATCGGCGTTGGTGGCTTGGATGACGTAGTCGCGGTAGCGCCACATGCCGACGGCGTACTCGGCTTTTTTCGGGTCGAAGTCCTTGCCGGTCGTGTCGACGTAACCGGCGGCGTCGAGCCATTGGCGGCCCCAGCGTTCCCCGTACCGCGAGGAGGCCAGGAGCTGGTCGATGAGGCGTTCGTAGTTGTTGTGTTGGCGAAACTCCTGGATTTCGGTGGGAGTCGGCGGAAGACCGGTGAGATCGAGATAGGCGCGGCGGAGGAGCTTTTCTGGTGCGGCGTCAGGGCTGAAGGAGAGGCCCTTGGCTTCGAGTTGAGCGAGGAGGAGGGCGTCGATGGGGGTGCGAACGCGGGCGGCCGATTTCACTTTCGGGGCGGGGGGAGCGACGGGCTTCTGGAAGGCCCAGAACTGCTTTTGCTCGGCGGTGGGGGCGCGGGCTTCGAGCGGGCTGAAGGGGCGGTCCGCGGGATTGAAGGTGATGAGTTCGGTGAACTCGCCGCGGTCGATCCACTCGCGGATCGAGTTGATTTCGGGTTCGGTAAGGGGCGCACCCGCGCCTTTCGGGGGCATGTTGTGGTTGATGACGCGGCGGACGAGCAGACTGCGATCGGAGAAGCCTTCGACAATGACGGGGCCGTTGGCGCTGCCTTTGAGAACCTCCGCGACGGTGTGGAGACGGAGTCCAGCTGCGGCGGATTTTTCGCCGTGGCAACTGATGCAGCGGGCTTGGATTACCGGGGGAATCTGCGAAGCGGCTTTGACGGGAGCGTCGGAGGGGGCGTCGGCTTCGATCCATTCTTTGATCACGGCGAGGTCCGCGTCAGGGACTTTCTGCCCGTAGACGGCCGGGGGCATCTGGCGGGTCGAGACTTTCTTCCAGAGCAGGCTTTCGTCGGGTTTGCCCTTGATGATGACGGGGCCGTTGTGGCTGCCGCGGAGGGCGCCGGCGGCGGTGCGGAGATCGAGACCGAGCTTGGGGGAGCTTTGGCCGTGGCAGGTGAAACAGTATTTCGTGAGAATTGGGAGGACGTCTTTTTCGTAGCGCGGGGCGGCGCTGAGGACGAGGGGTAAGAGAAAGAAGAGCCGCTTCATGCGAGGAGGCCGAGGACGGGTTTGGCACCGGTGACGGTGACATCGGAGGGTGTTTCCATGCGACCGCCGTTGGGGTATTCGATCTTCGTGTGATCGAGTCCGAGTTGGCGGAGGACGGTAGCGATCATGTCGGGGACGGGGACGCGGTTGACGACGGCTTTATAGCCGAAGTCGTCTGTTTCTCCGTAAATCAGGCCTTTCTTGAAGCCGCCGCCGGCAAACCAGAGGGTGAAGGCGTTGCGGTTATGGTCGCGGCCATCGCCGTTCTGGGTGGTGGGCAGGCGGCCGAATTCGCCGGCCCACATGACGATGGTGGAATCGAGCAGGCCACGGCTTTTGAGGTCGGTGATGAGGGCGGCGGAGCCTTGATCGACTTCGGTGGCGATCTTGTGCATGTCCTTCTTGATGTTGTTGTGATGGTCCCAGGGCTGGCCGGGGCTGGTGGTTACCTGGACGAAGCGGACGCCTTTTTCAACGAGGCGACGGGCCATGAGGCAGCGGAGCGCATAGGGGCCGGCGGTGGGGTCGTCGATGCCGTAGAGCTTTTTGGTGGCGTCGGTTTCTTGGGAGATATCGAGGACTTCGCCGGCGGCGAGTTGCATGCGGGCGGCGAGTTCAAAGTTCTTGATGCGGGCTTCGAGTTCCTGTTCGCCGGGGTGCTGCTGGGCGTGGGCGGCGTTGATTTTGGCCAGCAGGTTCAGGGTTTCGCGCTGGTGGTGGGCGGGTTGGCTGGCGGGGGGATTGAGGTGATGAACCGGGGCGCCCTTCATCGCGAACTCGACGCCGGCGTAAGTAGCCGGAAGGTAGCCGTTGGCCCAGAGTTGTTTGCCCCCGATGGTGTAGCCGGTGGGATCGCGGAGGACGATATACGACGGGAGACTTTGGTTTTCCGAGCCGAGGGCGTAGCTGATCCAGGCACCCATCACGGGGCGGCCGGGGAAGATTTTGCAGGTGAGGAGCATGTTGAGCGCTTCCAGGTGGTTGTTGTGCTCGGTGTGCATGCTGCGGATGAAGGTGAGGTCGTCGACGATGCGGGCGGTGTGGGGGAGCATCTCGGAGATGTCCATGCCGGATTGCCCGTATTTTTTGAAGGTAAACGGGCAGGGGAGGAGGGTGTTGACGTTGTTGGGCTGGTGGATTTCGACGCCGCCGGGGAGGGGTTGGCCGGCGTATTTTTGCAGGGCGGGTTTGGGGTCGAACAGGTCCATTTGGCTGGGGCCGCCGTTTTGGACGAGTTGGATGACGGCTTTGGCTTTGCCGGTGAAGTGTTGGCCGTGGAGGAGGCTCGAAAGGGCGAGCGAGCCGAAGCCGAGAGTGGAGCGCTCGAGGAGTTGGCGGCGGGAGAGCGGAATCGCCATGGGGCGAGGATATCAGAGATGGTGACCGAGCCGCTTTGGCGGGGGGGCGGCCGACGCGGCGTCTATTCTTAGCGTGGGAAGTATGGACTCAGGACCATGAAGAGAACGCCGAATACCTGCACGGCGACGATGAATAGGATTAAGGGTGAAATCGATGCTAGCTTGACGTAGAGTGGGGGCCGGGGGGTTGAGTTTTCCATTACACTCTATTGGGCGGAGAAGGCGGGCGATTTCGATCAGCGGGTGATGTGCTACAAGGGAGAATATGAAGATTTCTAGGGCGGCGAAAGAATTGATTTTCGTTGCGATGAAAGACGTATGGGATCGTATTCCGCTGACGAACGACAGCACGGAGACGATTGCAGAGGATCGTGACCGGTAACTGCTTCGTACTTGGACACTTGCTCCATTGCGAAGCTATATCGGAATAACCAGATTTGGGCCTTGGGTGAGCTTCAGGGGGTGCTGCATCGGCGTGTCCGCGAGGGTCGGCGTATGGTGTGGACGGCCGAAGCGGCCTTTTTGGTGGCGGCACAGGAGAGAGGAGAGCAGGAGGTGTGGACAATGATCGGCATCTGGCGCGCAGCGATCAACGGCGCGGAGCCCAAGACCAGCATCCCGTAGGTGGACGATTCCGATACAGGAGACTGCGCATCAACCGAGGTGACTGTTCCCGGTGCCGACAATATTGGGTTCAGGGCCGTATCGGCTAACCGAGAAGGAAAAAGGCGACAGTGATGGCGATGTCAATGCACAGGAAGACAATTAAGGCGGTGGGAAGCCAAGGCGGCAGAACGGCGAGGAGGGCAACGTGGAGAGGGAGCTCTGGTTTCGGATTTCGCATGGTAACAGTAAGGGCGCAGCGGAGCGGCGATTTCGATCAGGCGTCGGCGGATTCGAGTGGGAAATAAAAAGCTAAAGGCGGGGCGGGAACTGTTGCAAAATCCCGGAGCCGCCGATGACCCTTTCGATCTCTTCGAGCTTCGACGGGAGGAAATCGGTGAAGTTCTCGCATCCTTTGGCCGTGACCACGACGACGTCCTCGGAGCGAATATAGAGCGTTTCGTCGTTGACGCGGAGTTGGGGGTCGATGGAGAAGACTTGGCCGGGCCGCAGCGGTCCCCGGTGGTAGGGGCCATCGTCATGAACGGCAAGGCCGACGGGATGCGAGAAGACGCCGCCGCCGGTTTCGACCATCGTACGGGCCGCCTTCTCATACTTGGGCTGGGAGAACTTCCAACGAGCGAACACCGACTCCATCGCCACGGCGGCTTCCTCGCGGATCTGCTCGACGGTGACGCCGGGCCGAATGCGGGCGATGATCGCGTCACGGTATTCCAGGACAAAGCCGAGCAGCTCCTTTTGAACCGGGCTGAACTTGCCGCTAACGGGCCACATACGGGTCACGTCGCTTGTGTAGTAACGATAATCAGGAGCGAAATCCATCAGAATGAGGTCGCCGGATTTGAGCTGGCTGCTGTTGCGGAAGTAGTGACCGTTCCAAATGTTCGGGGTGCCGGAGGCGGTGATGGAGCGGTAGCCTTCCAGCCGGGCGCCGCCGGCGAGAAACACGTAGCGGGCGGCGGCGTCGAGGTGATATTCGAACAGACCGGGGCGCGTAGCTTTCATGGCCTCCAGGATGCCGTAGCCGGCAAGCTGAGAGGCCCGTTTGATGAGAGCGATTTCGCGGGGGCTTTTGACGCTGCGGAGTTCATCGAGAATGGCGGTGAGGTCCTCCACCTTGGCGCGGGGTTGGCGGAGACGGAGTAGGCTCGCAAAGTGTTGCTCCCGGGAAAGCCGGCCGTCCCAGGGGTCGAAAGAAATGGCGGCGTTGGCGCTGAGGAGTTCGATGCGCTGCTGGGCGGTGCCTTCGGCGGGGGAGAGAAGGGTGTAGATCGTGGTGGGGTTACTGAGCCAATCGCCCTGCATGGCGCTCGTGCTTTGGATCGCGTCGGCACCGGTGAGATTTTGGGCGAGCTCGGGGTCGTCAGCCGAGAGGACGCGGCCCTCGCTCTGTTCCAGGCGACGGTTGCGCGGGGGAAGGAAGAGGGTGGCTTTGCGCGTGCGACCGTCCAGGAGAAGGAACGAGTGAGGGGTCTCGACGCCGGTGAGGTAGTAGAATTCGTTCGATTGGCGAGGGTACGCGAAGCCGCCTTCGAGCCCGTGGCCTTGCACCAGAGCGATGGCTTGAGGGCCGATGCGGTCGTAGATTTTGGACCAGCGGGCGGCAAACTCCTCGGGTGGGAAGTCGGTTTGAAAATGCAGCGCACTTTGGGCACGGAGAGTCAGCGCTGCGAGGAGGAGGAGCGGAATCCGAAAGGTAAGCACTCCGTTGATTTTACGGGAGCGCGGGGCGACGGATATAGTCCCGTGGGATTTCGCCGGTGAGCGTTTTGAGCCACGCGATGATCTGCTTGATCTGACGGTCTTCCAGGGTAACGCCGAGTTGGTGCTGGCCCATCAGACGAACGGCCTCCGGGAGGGTGCCGACCGCACCGGTGTGGAAGTAGGGCCCGGTTTTTTCGACGTTGCGGAGGGAGGGCACCTTGAAGACCATACGGTCGGTTTCGTTCTTGGTGACGGCGAGGCGACCGACGTCGGTCGAGACGGGCCAGGGCTTTTCGACGCCGAGTTTTTGGAACATCCGGCCGCCGACGTAGGCCCCGTTGTGGCAAGAGGCGCAGCCCGTATGCATGAACTCGTGGTGGCCGGCCATTTCGTCCTGGGTGATGGCGGCGGAGTCGCCGTTCAGGAAGCGATCCCAGCGGGAGGGCGTGACGAGTTTTCGTTCGAACGCGCCGATAGCGAGGGCCATGTTGTCGAAGGTAATGGGTTCCGGCGAAGCGGGAAAGGCCTTTTGGAAGGCGGTGCGATAGCCGGGGATGGCGCGAACGGTGGCGACGACTTCGGCGTCCGAGGCCATCGCCATTTCAACCGGATTGAGGACTGGGCCTTTCGCTTGCTCTTCGACGTCGGTGGCGCGCCCGTCCCAAAACTGGGCGAGGTGGCCGGCGGCGTTGTAAACCGTGGGGGAGTTGCGGCCACCGAGCTGGCCCTTGAATCCTGAGGAGACCGGCTTGCCGTCGACGCCGTAGTTGTCGAGACTATGGCAGGAGTTGCAGGAGACGTCACGGCCCTTCGACAGGCGGGGCTCGTAGAAGAGCATACGACCGAGGTCTATTTTCGCCGGGGTGAGGGGGTTGGTGGCAGAGGGGATCGATTCGGGCAGCTGGCCCATCATGCGACCGTGCATACCTCCGCCCATGGGTTGGGCGAAGGCCGAGGGGATAGCCAAGAGGAGGAAGAAGGCGAGCAGGCGGATCATGCGGAGAATCCTTGTGATTGCGGTCTCAATACCTAAGATCCACAAATCAGACAAAGGTGACCGGTATAGCGTATTCTTTTGCGATGGGCAGAATTCTGGTGATGTTGGCGTTGGCGGGGCTGAGCGGGTTGCAGGCCGCGGAGGGATGGCGCGAACTGTTCAACGGGAAGGATTTGAAGGGTTGGAAGGCGAACCTCTACCCGGATTCCTGGGCGGTAGTGGACGGAGCGATTCGAGCGCACGCGACCAAGGAAAGCTCGCATCTGTTCGTGATGACCGCGCAGGGGCAGCCGGCCCGGTTTAAGAACTTTGAGTGGGAGGCCGTGGTACGCGGGGAGCCGAACGCGAACTCGGGTATTTTTATCCATACGGATTTGACGACGCATAGCGAGGCAATGCGGCTTTCGAAGGGGTATGAGATTCAGTTGAATAGCACGGCGAAGGAGAAACGGAAGACGGGGAGTTTGTATGGGGTGGTGGATCTGGCCGCTTCGCCGGTGGATGAGACGACGTGGTTTCGGGTGGGGATCGCGGTACGGGGAAAGCGGATCACGGTTCAGTTGGAAGGCAAGACGGTGGTGGACTTTACCGAGGCTGAACCGGCGGCCCCAGTGGCGGGGAGGCCGGGACGGAAATTGGATCCAGAGGGTGGGGCGATCGCGCTACAGGCCCACGATCCCGGGAGCATTTTCTACTTCAAGAGTGTGCGGGTGCGGGAGTTGCCCTAATGGGCACAGTGGCTTCGGGCTGGAGGAGCACGATCGTTTGGGGCTTGGGCGCGCTGTTCTGCGCTCTGTTCTTTGCCCAAGGTTACGCCTTCATTCGGCAAGTCGGGGTGCAGGAAGATGAGGTGCTGTTCGCCGGTGCGGTGCTGCGGCCGTTTGAAGTATCCGGATCGTTGGGTACTGTGCCGATCATGATCATGGACTATGCGGGAGCGTTGAAAGCGCTGGTGTATGGCCAGATTTTTCGAGTCTTTCCGCCCGATACCCGATCGGTCCGGATGCCGGTGCTGTTCCTGGGGACTCTGACCCTGCTCCTTTATTTCGTCTTCTTTCGGATGACTCTGGGAGATGCCGGGGCGTTGATCGCGACCGCATTGTTGGCGGTGGATCCGGTGTTTGTGATTACGACGGTGCTCGACTGGGGGATTGACGCGGTGCAGCATTTTCTGGCCGCGGCGGCGCTCTTGCTTTTCCTGCTGTTTCATCGGCGCGGCGAAGCTTGGCTGTTCAGGGCGGCGTGTTTTCTTTGCGGGCTAGGGCTTTGGGATAAGGTGACGTTCGTTTGGGTTTTAGTCGCGTTTGGGGCTGGCGCGTTAGCGGTGTTCGGGGCGGAGGTTTGGCCCCATCTGACGCGCCGCAAGGTTTTGTCGGCCGTGGTTTGGATGGGACTGGGGGCAGCGCCCTTGATCTACTTCAACGTGACGAATTTGGCGGCCACCGTGCGAGGCAGCGGAGGGGTAAAGGTGCCGGGCGGGGAACGGTTGGCGATTTTGCGGACGTCGCTCGATGGCTCGGCGTTGTTTGGGTATCTAACCCGGCAGGAGGACGGCACGGCGGTGCGGGCACCGGGGACGGGGATGGAGCGAGCGAGGGTTGCGTTAAGCGAGGCGGCAGGGCATCCGGAAAGTCATGGTTTGCTGCTGGGTTGCTTGGCTTCGCTGTTGCTCTGGCGGAGTCGGACGGTCCGGTATTGCGGGATTGCGTTCGCGTTGGGGTGGGTCGCAATGCTGCCGTTTGCGATGGGAGCCGGGGGGGCGCATCACATCGTCTTATTGTGGCCACTCCCGCAGATGATGGTAGCGGCGGGGCTGTGCGCGATTCCGCGGGTGAAACCGGCTTACGCGCTGGCGGCAGCGGTGATGTTGGTGGGGTGGAGCGCGCTGGTCACGAACGAGTATTACGCGCGCATCGTGACGCGAGGGAATGTGGCGTACTGGTCGGACGCGATGGAGCCCTTGCGGCAACTCTTGGTGGAGACGCCAAACGATGGGATTTTGGTGGTGGACTGGGGGATTTTAGGTCCGTTGCGGACGCTGGGTCGGGGCGAATTGCCGCTGCAATATTGGGAGACGCGGTACGCGGACCGGGTGGCGCGAAACCCGAATCATCTCTTCGTGAGCTATGTGGAGAGGGCCGGGCTTCCGGATGAGAAGTATGCGGCGCTGCGAAGGACGGGGCTGCGCGAGGAGTTGGTGACGGAGGTGGCGGATCGTAACGGGCGACCGGTTTACCGGGTGGTGCGCTATCGATAAGGTGTTGGTGCCCGGGGCGGGACTTGAACCCGCACACCCGTGAGGATAACGGATTTTAAGTCCGTTGCGTCTGCCGATTTCGCCACCCGGGCACGTAAGAAAGCAAGAGAGCAAAAACCTAGCTTAGGTTTCGTTACGCCTTA
>JAPKZA010000336.1 GCA_026394015.1 Acidobacteriota bacterium | reverse complement strand
TCACCAAAGGCTCTAGCAGGTGGTAGAAAATCGCCTACTTCGGCATGACGACAAAGTCTTTGAAGTAGCTCGTGCTATCCGTTTTTGACCAGAGACCAATCTTGCCCGCGACTGGTGGCCGCAGAACTGGATTGTTCACGGGCGACAAATCGGGATTTGGCGGGCCCTTTCTCGCGACCGGTTCGGAGCCGAGTGTGTATTCGAGCGCCAAGGTTCCGTCTAGCCACGCCTTGAAGTCGGTGCCATTTACCGTCATCTTCAGTTCGTGCCATGCGCTCCGGTCTAGCGGAAATGGTTTGGAACGGTCGCTGAATCGGACGGGCCGCCGGATACCGTTGTGGAATTCCCAGAGGGCGACGTTGTTTTCGGTATCGTTGTAGCGGATCGCTAGCCAGTCTCCATTGGACTTGACGTTGAATAGAATCCCGGAGCATCGGTCAGACTCTCCCCCAACCGTCTTGAACTTCACGCTAATGGTGCCATCGGAGAAGTTGTTTACGCTCTTGAGGACCGCAACCGGATAGTAGGCGAACTGCTTGGCATTATCCATCAGCTCTTCATTGCTCGTGCCATAGAGCTTGCGTGCGGATTGAATCAGCAGCTTCGTGGGGTTGTCTTTGTTGGCGACCCATGGTCTGCCGTCGACCATGATGACTTTCTCCTTACCGTCCTGCGCGACCACCCACGTTCCCACCATGGGCTCGAAGGTGGCGGGCACTCTGCCAACTCGTTCCTCGCTCAAGTCGACTTTGATGTCGGCGGCGAGAAGTATGGCGACCAACGCCGTGGCGGCGAAGATCGAACCTCCAACTTGTGTAACTAGTCTCATGTGCTTCTCCTTTTAAGTAAGACTCCGACAGCAATTATTACTGTCGGCCAAATCCCATAGAACACCAACGCAGCGCCATTTGGAGGCACGGCGAGTGGGTGGCCCCGGAAGATCGATTCCTCGTCTTCGGCCGGTGCCGCCACGCCAGCGAGGGCATAGATCGTTTCGAGTACGCCCTCCGCGGTAGTCACCCGGCTCATCTCTTTCCTGCCGGCCATCTCGTACCAAATCTCTCCATAGTGAGGACTTGTCTGCTCGAATAGTCCAGTTGACGTTGCCGATATGTACTGAACCCGCACGTCAGGCATCACGCGACGAAGTTTAGCGAGAGCCTTGCGTTCGAGATCGGATCGGCGCGGGTCTTCTGCCGCAAGATGCGCTTCGATCCGCAGCGGTGTATGAATCTGTAGGAGCGCCTGCTCGTCGCCCTCGGAGAAGGAATTCATTCGATTCTCCGAAAGATCCCAACTTGCGCTCACGAGCGAGCAGGCCGTCACAACAATGGTGATCAACGCGCTGAGTGCGAGCGACTCAAAGACACGGCGTCGCAAAGCCACGCCAATACGAATCCAGATTGCGGCGAGCGCCAAACCGCCCATCACCAATGCGAGCGCAATCAGAACCATATCCACACGCAGGAGTCCGTGCTGAAACTCGGCGACCATCGCGGTGGGCGTATAACTCGACACTTTTTCCCAGATGCCGCCTTGAACGGCGGCGATGAAATTGACAATCCACGTACCGACGGTGACGCTGAGCGTTACGACCGCAGCCGTGGAAGGGTGTTCGGTCATAGAGGCTGCGGCAGCGGCGAGCGCGATGGTAAGGCCTGCGTTTAACAGGTGACCAATGGCAATCGTGGCAAGTTCCGGCGCGTAGAGAGTTCCGCCGTAGCTCTTCCACAATAGGATGGCGACCAACGGCGCGGCTGATGCAACAATCCAACCAACAGCGAGAACTCCGGCCTTCGCTGCGACTCGGGCAAATGCGGACATCCCTTGTTGCGACTCGATTTTAAGCGCGCCGCTTTGCCGGTCGCCTCCCATCAGCCTGATGGCGACGAACGGCAAGAGAAATACAGCCACCAGTTCGCAGGCGCTAAACGTGGGAGCCCATACGCCGACTAACGGAGAGAGGGCCTCGCCAACACCCGCCGCCGTTCCGCCCAGACCGCTAACCTCCGCATACGTGCGGACTGCGCCAATGAACGACACGCCCACCAGCGGCCCCATCAGTACGAGCAACACCCACCAAGCGCGCGAGACCAGGAGTTCCCGCCACTCCTTTTCGACCAGCCACAACCACGCGGATTTACGTGAGAGCAAGAAACACCTCCTCAAGGCCATTCGGCGACTCACCGGTATGCTTCGAGGACGCGGCGGCACTCAGTTCACCGACTGTCCCTTCACCACGGACCCGCCCGCCGCTTAAAAGTACGAAACGATCGCACACGCGCGCCGCATCCGTGATCTGATGAATCGATAAGAAGAGTGTCCGGCCCGATGCCGCATAGGTTCTCAGCGCCTGCGCCACTTCACGGGTTTGACGAAGATCAAGGCCGTCGAAGGGCTCGTCCGCGAGCAACACCGGCTGTGGCGTCAGAAGACCAGCAGCAAGCAACGCCCGCTTTCGTTGACCCTTTGACAGTGTGCCAATAGGGGAATTTAAAAGTGGCCGGAGATCAAGACGCTGGATCACGTCGTCACGAAGACTCGCGGGGCCACCAAAGAAGCCAACGATGAAATCGAGCATCCAACGCACGGATTGCGCGGGCCAGGGCGTGATCCCATCCGGCAAATAGAACAGGAACGAGGAGCGATCCCGGAGAGGGATCAATTTCTCACTACGCGAGATCGTTCCGCTGTCCGCGGGCAATACCCCCGTAAGGCACTCAAACAGCGTCGTCTTTCCAGCGCCATTCGGCCCGATGAGGCCCAGGACCTCACCGGGACGTATCGAAAAGGATACATCACTGAGCGCCCGCGTGTGTCCGAAGGTTTTCGTGATGCCTTCGATGCGAAGAAGTGCCGCGGCGTTGTTCGAAGTGTTTGAGGATTTGGTCATGTAAAGCTCTCGTCTCGCGTGGCCAAAGCTAAACCGATTGCTGTGGCCGCCGCAAAGATGCTCCCGGCAAAAAACGTCGCTGAAGGTCCCCATGAGTTCCACAGAGCACCGGCGATAGCGCTTGCGAGTAATACCGATATCCCGGTCACAAGGCTGAACACTCCAAAAGCGGACCCTCGCAGGTCGGCGGGCGCTTTGTCCGCCACAAGCTTCGAGAATAGGCCTTGGGTAAGGGCCATGTGGAGTCCCCAGAGGGTTGCACCCAACACTACGGTCGCACTTGACGTTTCAGTGGCAAGTATCAAATCCGCGAGGATCAATACCGCGAGTCCAGATACGAGCATGGTCCGGTAATTGACGCTATCGGAGGCTTTACCAGCCGGATAGGCGAGCCCGGAATAGGCAACATTCATCGCCACCATAACGATCGGGACAAAAACGATACTCATCCCAACACTTTGCGCGCGCAGGATCAGGAACGCCTCACTGAAGCGAGCCAGCGTAAACATAGCGCCGAGCCCAACAATGAGCCAGAAACCCGATCCAAGGCGTGCAACATCACGCAGACGGCTCTTAGTGGCTCCAGCCGAAGAAACCGATTGCTCTGGTTCTTTAACCACCGTGGCGAGCAGCGTAACGGCGATTACCGCAGGGATCACCGCGACCCAAAATACTGCTTTCACGTCATTCAGCAGCGCCATGAATAGAATGGCGGCCAACGGCCCAAGGACGGCACCTACTGAATCGAGTGCTTGGCGCAGACCGTACGCGGCACCGCGCAAATGCGCCGGGGTGATGTCCGCGAGAAGGGCATCTCTCGGTGCCCCGCGAACGCCTTTACCCACCCGATCAACAAACCTCGCGGCGGCAACCAAGATGATCGACGAGGCCATGGGAAATATAGGTTTGGTGGCCGCGCTGAGTCCATAGCCTAAAAGTATCAGCGGCTTTCGCTTGCCAAAGTAGTCGCTGAGCGCCCCCGAGAACACTTTTGATATGGAGGCGATGGCCTCCGCGATGCCTTCCACAACGCCGATAGTCAGCATGCTGCTTCCAAGCACTGATGCCATGTAGATTGGCAATAAGCTATGCACCAACTCCGAAGAAATATCCATGAACATGGATACTAGCCCGAGCGCCCAGATATTCCTCGGAAGCTGACGGGCGGTCCCATGAACCGGTGCGGATATGCTGTTGTTAGACATCATTTCCCTTGCCTGTAGCTTCAAATCGACCAAAGCGTAGCGCTAGGGTCGGCAGCACTAGAAGATTGAGAGCAGTCGATGTCGCGAGGCCACCCAAAATCACAATGGCCATGGGGCCTTCAATTTCGCGGCCTGGATCGCCGCTCCCGATTGCGATGGGCAGAAGGCCCAGGCCCGCCACCAGCGCCGTCATTAAAATTGGCACCAAGCGCTCGGCGGCACCGCGCAGCGCGGTGTCCATGTTCCAAGAATGCCCCTCCACTCTTACCAGATGATCAAAGTGCGAAATCATCATGATCGAGTTGCGCGTACTGATGCCGAAGAGCGTAACCAACCCCACCAGTGAGCCCAGCGTGAGCCAGCCGCCGGAAAGGAAGATGGCAATAACTCCGCCCGCGAGAGCGAATGGAAGGTTCGCCAGCACCAGCACTAGATTGCGGAAATTGTGGAACGCGATGGCGAGAAGCAGCACGATACCCACGCCTGCAACGGTCGACGTCAACAGGATTTCTCGCTGAGCCACGGCTTGTGCTTCCGCCGCTCCAGAGTAGACGGCGTACACGCCCGCAGGGAAGCGGATCTCGGCTTCAATCCGCTTGCGCGCTTCGTCCACGAAGGAAGCAACATCGCGCCCGGCCACGTTTGAGGTTACCGCTTGCCGTCGCCGTGTGGCTTCGTGCAGGACGACGTAGCGGCCGGTGGTTTCGTAAATGTCCGCCAGTTGCCGAAGCGGAATGCGTGTCCCTTCGCTGTTGTGGAGCATCAGCTTTCCCACGTCCTCGGGATTCTTGCGGGCATTGGCATTCAGAATGACGTTCACTCCGAAGACGCGATCCCCTTCGTAGGTCTGGGATACGACGGTACCTTGGTAGGCGGTCTGCACGGCATCCATCACGGATACAGGCTGAAATCCGAACTGCAGAAGGCGCTCTGGGAGCACGCGCACGACCATCTCCGGCATTCCCGGTTGTGACTCCACCTGAACGTCGGCGGCTCCGCGCAAGCTGGAGAGGACCTGCGCCACCTGCTGAGCGGCGTGATCAATTTGGTCCAGGTCACTACCAAAAATCTTGATGACCACCTGGCCAGAGACGCCCGTCAAAATCTCCTCAATTCGCTCAGTCAAAAATGGCTTGATGGCAAAATACACGCCGGGGAATTTCACCAACGCATCGCGGATCTCCGATTGAACGAACTCTGCTTCTTCTCCCTGTAGCGGCACCAAATCCACATTGAACTCGCTATAGTGCGTGCCCCAGGTATCGTCAGCCAGTTCCGCGCGGCCCGCGCGCTGCGCGACGGAACGGATGTGCGGATTCTTCCTGAGCTCTCGCGTCACCTCGCGCCCGATCCGCAAGGATTCTTCGAGCGAGGTTCCCGGAATGGCTGACATATGGACGATGAAATGCCCCTCGCGCAGCTCTGGTAGGAAGGCACCGCCGAACAACGGCAACATCGCCGCTGCCGCCACGCAGAATCCGATGACGATTCCGAGGATCAGCTTTGGTTTTCGCGCCACGCCTTCAAGCAAACTCCGGTAACGAGAAGTCAGGCGTTCGATGTAGCGGGGATTGTGGTTTTCCTCCGCCCGGCCCGTCAGCAGGACGAACGAAAGCGCTGGTGTCACAGTGAGCGCAACGACAAGCGAAGCCAGAATCGCCACGACGTAGGCGATTCCCAGGGGGGCAAATAACCGGCCTTGAATGCCGGACATCGTGAGCACCGGCAGAAACACCAGCACCACGACAAAAGTAGCGTAGACGACAGAGTTGCGAACCTCTAGCGAGGCGTCCAAAACCACGCGGAACACGGGCAACGGATCAGGCAGTAACCGATTCTCCCGCAGCCGTCGAATGATGTTCTCGACATCGATGATGGCGTCGTCGACCACTTCGCCAACTGCAATCGCTAGTCCCCCGATGGTCAGCGTATTCAGCGTGGCCCCGAAGCGGTCCAGTACGATCACGGCGGTTAGCAGCGACAGCGGAATCGCGGAAAGCGAAATGAGTGAGGTCCGCGCGTCCATCAGAAACAGGAAGAGCACGATGGAGACAAGCACTCCACCAATCAGCAGAGAGATCCCGATGTTCCTTACCGCGACTTCGATGAAGTTTGCTGGGCGGAAAAGACGCGGATGGAGAGTGATTTCTTCCGCTTTCACCGCTGGTGCCAACTCCACTAAGGCGCGTTCGGCGGCCTCGGTTACCTGCAGTGTGTTTGCGCCGTATTGGCTGGAGACTACCAGCATGACGCCCGGCGTACCTTCGATTGCAGCCGCTCCCACTTGCGGCTCGGGAGCTTCCACTACTTGCGCGACATCGCGCAACCGGACGCTTAAGCCATTCTGATGGAGGAGCACGACACGCCCCAATTGTTCCGGCGTAACCTGCTGGCCGTCGCTCCGCAGCACCACGCGCTGATTCGGCGTATCCACAAAGCCCGCGCCCCGTACGCCGGTCGCTTTCCTGGACGCAGTCAATACGTCGTCAATCGAGAGACCGTAAGCGAGTAACCGCTCCGGGCGAATTTGAATTTGAAGTTGCCTCACTTCGCCGCCGAAAACGGCAACTTTGGCGACGCCCGGTACCGCTAACAGGCGCTGCCGCAAAGTCCAGTCGGCGAAGGTCCGCAGCTCCATCAACGAGCGTTTATTGGAGGTCAGTCCAATACTAAGCATCATGCTGGTCGCCGATGTCAGCGGGGACATCGTAGGGGCGCGGACCCCTTGCGGAAGATGCGAAGCTACCGGCACCAGTCGTTCGCTCACCATCTGGCGTGCGCGGTAAATATCGGTCCCATCCTGGAAGACCGCCGTGATGACGGACAACCCTTGGGTGGACTGCGACCGAATCGATTCCAGATTGGCAACACCGTTGACCGCGATCTCAATAGGACGAGTCACGAGTTGCTCGACTTGCTCGGACGCAAGACCCACGGCCTCCGTTTGAATAACCACTTGCGGCGGTGCAAATTCCGGGAAGACATCCAGCCTCGCCCGCGCCGCCGTGTTCAGCCCGTAGACCAGAACCAAGGAGGCGAGAGCGATCACCACTCCTCTATACCGGATCGAAAACTCGACGAGCGCTTTGAGCATCACTTGTTCCCGGCTTCCTCAAGAATCTGGATCTGGGATTTTTGTTCTTCGGAAAGCAACAGTTGCGCTCCCACGGTCACAACTCGATCCTGTTCCGTAACCCCGCCCACCAACCAACCCCGGTTGCTGCCATTCGCCAGCGTTACTTCTTGGCGCGTGAATTTGTCGTCGGCGACTTGCCGGTAGATCCAGGTCTTGCCGCCAGTGCGGACGACCGCTGATTGTGGGATCAGGAAACCCGTGCTGGGCTTCCCGTCAACCTGAAGATAGGCGATGACGGCAGCCCCAGGCCGCAATACCCCGCCGAAACCGGGAACGCGAAAGAGATATCCTTCGCCGAGCGTCCGAGGATCGGCGAGGGGCACTAGGGCCACACGCTCGCCACGAACTTGTTGTTCTTCCCGTCCCACCGGCACAATTCGCGCAGTGGAGATCTTCGACGCTGCAACTTCGCCAGCGGGCAAATCCACCCGGGCAAGCATCTTGTCGAATCGAGCAACACGTAAGATCGCCTGCCCGCTCTCCACGGCCTCGTTGGGCCGGGCGAGCAGTTCGACAACTTCACCCGCTTGCGTGACCAATGGCATGGGCCCCGTCTGACCGGCTTCTGTTTTCGCCGCAGCCTCAAACTTTGCCACGTTCTTACGAGCCGCCTCTAACCGCGCCTCGTCTGCTTTGACCTTCGCCTGGGCCTCCTGCACCGCGCGATCAGACATATTTTTGTCGTCCGCATTCAGAGCCTTCGTGCGGTCGTAGGTAGCTTTCGAGACTGCCAAGGTCGCTTCGAGCGCCGAGACATCCCCTCTGGCGTTCGTCAACCGGGCATCGAGATCGACGCGCTCAAACGGGACAAGACGCGGCTCGATGACGCCGAGTCGTTGTCCGTCCACGAGCACTTCGCCGAGGCCTGGCCAGTCCCTGGAGCCACGTCGCAAGATACCGGCAACAGGGGCTCGCACCACGAACGACGCGCTCGGGTCCTCCAGCAGGCGACCATACGCCGCGATCTCCGGATAAACCGTTTGCTTCGTCGCCGCCTCCGTCTTCAGGCCGATGCGGACCTGCGTCTCGTGATCAATCGTGACAATCATCTCGCCGCTTTGATTGCGCGAAATGCGCGGCTTTACTTTGATGGGTTTTTCGCGCTCACGCTCCCGCGCGATTTCCGCTCGTCCCTCAATGAAGGCGAAAGTCAACAGCCCTAGTAGGCCCGCGGCGAGCACCACGCCAAGTAACACTTTCAATGTGCGATTCATTTGCGCGCCACCTTTCCCGCGTCGCGGGGACTAACCGCGGGAATAGCTGGCAGCGTAGCGCCCCCATCCAGCGGTGATTGCACGGCGTCTTCCAGTGCTCCGAGAGCGCCTTGCACCGCCCGTAACGCGCTCAGCCGTGCTCTTTCGGCGGCGGCCCGATCCAGGCGAACGCTCACTAGCGACAACCGATCCGCTTCACCTGCTTGGATCTGCCGCTGAATCTGCTGCTCCCGGTCTTCGAGCAAGTTTTTGAGCGTCGAGTTCGCATCGCGAAAGTCACCCCACGTCGCTCGGTAGCGAATTAACGCCCGCTCCATCTGATCAATAGCCGTCGCTTGTTGCCCCAAGAATCGCGTGGCGGCTTCCGCTCTTCGTGCATCCGCTTCCGCTATCGCGCCCTTGCTGCTGTTCTTGAGCGGCAGGGCAAACGTCGGTCCAAGGGAATAGCTATTGTTCCCGTCACCAAATGAGTAGCCGGGCGCAATGCGGATATCCGGGTACTGCCGCGCGGCCTCCAACTGAAGGGCGCTTTCGCTTGCCGCGTACTCGGCCAATAGACGCTGGATATCCAGACGATTCAACAACCCGGCACGCTGGACGTTGCGAAGGGGAACACTCTCCTCGGCGGGCGGTTGGTCGAGGGACGACCACATAAGGCCGACTCCCGTTAATGCGCCGGGTGCTAGGCCCACTGCCGCCTCGAGCGCGGCCCGCGTCTCCTTCTCCATTCCAATAGCTCGTTGCAAAGCGACTTCCGATAGCTTGAGCGCAGTCCGGCTGGCGTCTACTTCGGGCCTCGAAACCTCACCCACAGCGAGGCGCTTTTCGTAAATCTCGACGGCTTCCCGTCGGACTCCAATCTCACGTCGCAATAATTCCAGTTCACGGGACGCCAAGAAGTGTTCCATCAATGAGGCTCGAACTCGGGAGCGGACCTGCCAAGCTGTTTCGCCCAGCGAGATTCTTGCCGCCTCAGTGAGGTAGTTCGCCCGCTGCGTACGGAATCCTCGCTTTCCAGCGGTTTCGACAGGCCAGTCCAGTCCGAACCGTAGTAGATACGGCGCGGCATTCGAGTCGGTATAGCCCGCGCCACCGCTCAGCGTCGGGTTGGGTTTCGTTGACGCCGTGACGACTGCCGCGTCTGCCGTGGCCAGACGAGCCCGCGCGGCGTCAAGATCCGGGTGAAAGTAGAAGGCCACGCTTGTTAGCGTGTCGAGATTCAATTCAGTGAGCGGCCACGAGGCGGGTTTCCCGCTGGGCTGCGCGTCAACGAATTCGCGCAACCCAGCGTCCACCAGGCTGCGCGAACGATACTGCTGCTCCAGTGCGGGCGGCAATAGCGGTTGCGGGCGATAGTGGTAGCAACCGGTGATCGACAAGAAAAACAGGATAAGCGCGGTGGGCGCGCATTGCTTTTGTTTTGAATAGTGCAAAGCCAAGTCCTCAAGCCAAAACGGAGTGAGAGAAGGATGAGTTCATAGCAGGCATGGGCGTGCGTGAACACACCGATCTCACCGGTGTTCATCGTCTGACAAGGCTAATGTCTAAACTCGAATAGGAGCGCGGATGCGGGGAAAGACGGTTTGAGTGATGACAACCGCCGAGTGGAGGAAGCTGCTCGATGGATTCGGCAGTAGGAACACAGCCCGAAAGTATTTGACCACACGAAGGACGGCGGCCCGCACCAAGAAGCATAAAGCCAATGCGATCCCCAAGACTGTGCAAACGGAAACAAACTCGGGGTCTGCTCCGAAGGATTCCCAGTGATCGACCAGTTCAACGAGCGGCAGAAGCGCCAGCAAGAGGGCACCGACCAGAATCAACACTCGTTTGAAATCGCGCGGCATTACTTTCCACTGAGCCTAGCACAAACATTTGCGAAGAGTGTGATGGAGCGCCCCTACGGTGTAGATGGACGGAAACTGGCTCAGGTCTTTCACCTTCCGTGGAAGAACTCGTCGCTCACGCATGGTCTGGTGCGCTTTTTCAAGTTTGAATAGGCAATCGACTCGACAGATCCAAATCAGACTCTGCTCTTCAACTCTTCAATCGCGAACCGTCAATATAGCCGCTCGCCGCCGACATGGCCGCGAAATTGCGCTCGGCCGATCAAGTCCCAGTGAAGCGGGTTAAAGCATAAGTGCATCGCGGTGCCGCGTATCTCCGAAAGCACATGGGGGAAGCCTTGTTGCAGCTTGAAATCGACCGTAAACTGAAGGTAACGGAGAACAAGTCAGACGGGAAAAAGCGGCGAGCCAAGAGCTTTCCGAACAAAGCTCTCGTCATGTTCTCCTATGCGCAGCATAACACCGCTCGTGCCGCGCCACCGATCTTCCCCGTAATAAAGTTAGATCTCCTTGGGCTAAAGCGCTACTTCACTCCGAATGCCGGACCGGAGCGGCGTGGAGTAGCGATTGGTCGTGGCACGGACGCAGTCTTGCGCGTCAAGGATGACCAGAAATAATACCTCGTTGACCAAGATTCCTTCCATTTGATACCTCTCCGATTTCAACCAAATCGTAGTACCGGTTCTCGCTGCTGAAGGACCGCCTTGGAATGGTTCACCAGCAGCGCTCCACCATCGCTCGAAACAACCGCCGGGCAATCTGGCCATAGACTTCGGATCGACGCCAGCCATTGATCCAGCATCGCCCGGAATCGCCGAGGTCGCGAGTATTCCACACAGCCGAGTTGCTGGGCCAATCCAAAACTGCCGAAAAGGGGAATCCGTTCAGGGCCTTTCGCCGAGAAGCAACGATAGGTCAGCCAAAGGAACAAGTCGAGCACTGCGGGCGCGCTCGCCAGCACTTTGACTGCCTCAAGGTCGGCAGGTATCGGATGTTCTGAGATCTCACGATAGAACTCTTCACTGAGGATGACGACGTTGGCGAATTCATCTGAGAGAGGCGGTTGTGCAGAGTCGTGGTTGTACCAGATTTGAGCCTCTGACAAGAAATTGAAGCGAGACCGATGGACCACTTTGGCGGCAGGACGGCTCGACTCCGTGCCAAAGAAGATCGTCGCCCCGAAGATCCGCTCGAACGCAGAAACGAGACGCCGGTACTCTTTCCCCCCCTTCGAAAGTCCGAAGGTGTCGAGCAGTTGAGCTGCTGATTCGAATCGGACGATTCGACTCTGCTGCCGGACGGCCATCGTGGCCAAGAAGATCGGCACAAGACGGTCTTGGCCGAAGGGAAGGCCAAATTCGGGGTGACCGGTGACTTGAAGCGTGAAATGCCCGTTCCGGCGCTCAAAAAGGAGTTGACCGGCGGGCGGGCGGCGAATTGGAAGACCGCAAAGCACAAAGGGTCGCGCTGTGAAGCCAACTGTCTGGGTGGCAGACTCCCTCTTCTCACGGACCAGACAAATGGCTTCAGCCTTCTTCAGCTTCTGCTTGGATACAACGAATTCGCCGAAATCTCTGGCAAGAACTTGCCCTGCATGCTCCAGCGTTGCCCTCGGTTGCCCAAGCGTACTCATCGGGGCACCTCGAGGACACGAAAATCCAAAACCACCCCAAAATTGGTGACAGTTTTGGTGACAGTTGGCTGTTTTTGATGCTTTTGGGGAGGGTGGCCGGAATGGCCTAAGGTGTTGAAACTAAACCAACAAGAGGTTGGTTGCGGGGGCATGATTTGAACATGCGACCTTTGGGTTATGAGCCCAACGAGCTACCAGGCTGCTCCACCCCGCACTTGTATATTAGCAACTCCTGTTACCGTTTGGCAACAACCGTTCTTACCAAAGATCACATTGCTTGTCGATTGGCCTCACCATCGCATCCCCAGCCTTGCATTGGAACGCCTGATGGAACTCCGGCATATTCTGCAAAGTCCCAATCGCCCGGAAACGCCCCAAAGGATGCGGATCCGTCGTCAACCGCAACCGCTTCGCCTCCGGACGCAACTGCGTCGCCCAAACCCGCGCAAATGCCAGAAAAAACCGCTGATCACCCGTATACCCATCAATCACCGGCGACTCCTTTCCCCCCAACGCCCGCTTATACGCCCGGTACGCCAACTTCAATCCACCCAAATCGCCCAACGCCTCCCCCACCACCAGCCGACCGTTGTGCCGTAACCCCTCCCCCACATCCAACGTGTTGAACTGATTGATCACACACTCGGCTCGCGCCTCAAATTTCTTCCGATCCTCCGGCGTCCACCAGTTCCGCAAATCCCCGCTCGCCGCAAACTTCGAACCCTGATCGTCAAACCCATGGCCCATCTCGTGTCCAATCACCGCCCCTATCGCCCCATAGTTCGCCGCATCGTCCGCTTCTAAATCAAACATCGGCGGCTGCAAAATCCCCGCCGGAAATGCAATCTCGTTCTTCAGCGGATTGTAGTAAGCATTCACCGTCGGAGGCGTCATCCCCCAATCATTCCGATCGAGCGGCTTCCCAATCTTGCCCAAGTTGTAGAGCCGCGAGAACTCACTCGCCGACTCGATACTCCCAAACAAATTCCCCCGGTCAATCTTCACCGTTCGATAATCCTGCCACCGATCCGCGTACCCGATCTTCGCCTGAAACGCATTCAGCTTCGCAATCGCCGCCTTCTTCGTCTCCGCTTCCATCCACCCCGATCCCTCCAACTGCATCCGTAAAGTCACCCGCAGATTCTCCACCAACTCCATCATCCGCGTCTTCGCCACCTGCGGAAAATGCTTCTTCACAAATGCTTCTCCCAAAGCATCCCCTAACGTAGAGTCCACCAACCCCGTGCAGGTCTTCCAGCGAGGCTCCTGTTCCTTCACCCCCGTCAACACCGTGCTTTGAAACCGAAAGCTCTCATCCACAAACGCCTTCGACAAGTACGGTGCCGCCGATGCGATCGTCTTCCAGCGCATCCATGTCTTCCACGTACTCAAAGGCGTCGCCGTGAACTCTTTCTCCACCGCCCGTAAATAAGCGGGCTCGCCGACAATCACCTGCGTCGATTCCGGAATCCCCAGCGACCGAAATGCCGCTTTCCAATCAAACGACGGCGTCAACTCCATCGTTCCCTTCAGTCCCAACGCGTTGTACGTCGCATTCGGATCCCGCCGCTGCACCAGCGTTAGCCGAGGCTGCGCCAACTTCGTCTCAAACTCCAAAATCAGCTTCGCTTGCGCCGCCGCCTCGCCCGCCTCCGCCCCCCCTAACGTCATCATCTTCGCCACCGTGGCCACAAACTCCGCCCGGATATTCTTCGTCCGCTCGTCGTCTTTGAAGTAGTAATCCCGGTCCGGCAACGAAAGACCTGCCGCTCCTACCGCCGCCACCGTCTCCGCAGAGTTCTTCGCGTCCTGCCGACCAAAAATGATCACCGGGCCGAATGGCGAATTTTTCTGCAAGGTCACGAGCAGAGCCAGCATCTCTTTCACGGTCCCAACCTTTGCAATCTGCCCCAACTCGCCCGCCAACGGCTTCATCCCCTGTGCCTCCACCATGGCCGTGTCCATGCACGCCCCATAAAGGTCACCGATCTTGCGCTCTCCGCTCCCCACCGGCGCCTTACTCGCCGCCGCTCCCTCCAGCAATACCTTTAGGCGCTCCTGGTTGCCCTCTTGCACAACCGACATCGTCCCCCATCCCGATTTGCTCGCCGGAATCGGATGGCTATCGATCCACCCCCCATTCGCAAACCGCCAGAAATCGTCGCACGGTTTACACGTCGTATCGATCCCGGATACATCAATACCGCTTTTCTTCTGCGCCGGTAAGCTCGGAATCAGCAGCGTGGTCACCACGCCGAAGTGGAGGAGTTGTCGGAAATTCACAATTCCGAGTAAAGCACAAACTCCTACCCGTTATCTGCCACTTTCACCATTAATTTACCGCGGTTCGCCCCAATAAACAGCCGATCCAAAGCCGTCGGCGCATTTTCCAATCCCACTACAACATCGGTCGCAAATTGAAGCTTCCCTGTCGCCAACCACTCCCCCAACTTCCCAAACGCCTCCCCCGCCCGGCCCAGATAATCCAGCACGATGAACCC
Organism: Acidobacteriota bacterium; assembly: GCA_026394015.1. Taxonomy (GTDB): domain Bacteria; phylum Acidobacteriota; class Terriglobia; order Bryobacterales; family Bryobacteraceae. The sequence goes on along the minus strand of JAPKZA010000336.1, from coordinate 13,328 downwards.
CTCGATCCCGCCCCGTTGCATCAGCACGTTCGCCAAATTCTTCGGCCCCTCTGGAATCGACGTCGCGTTGTATTGCGAAATCATGCCACACAAGACCACCCGCCCCCGCAGTCCCAATCGTGCCAAGCAAGCGTCCATGATCTCCCCGCCCACCTTCTCGAAATCCACGTCGATCCCATCCGGACACAGCTCCCGCAACCGTTTGCCCACCTCCTCGTTCTTATAGTCGATCGCCGCGTCGAACCCCAACTCCTCCACAATCCATTTACATTTCTCCGGCCCGCCCGCAATCCCCACCACTCGCATCCCCAAAATCTTTCCAATCTGCCCCACCAGCGAACCCACCGCCCCCGCCGCCGCGGAAACCACCAGCGTCTCCCCCGCCTTGGCCTGCCCCACTTCCAACAACCCAAAATAAGCCGTCAACCCAATATGCCCAAACACCCCAAACCACTGCTCTGGCGTCACGTCCTTCGGCAGCAAGGTCAAGGCCACCCCTGGCAAAACCGCGTGTTCCTTCCAGCCCATCATCCCCTGCACCACATCCCCCACCTGTAAACCCGCGTACTGCGACTCCTCCACCACCCCCACCGCGATTCCCCGCATCACCGTACCAAGCGGCACCGGCGGCAGATAACTCTCCGTCGGCCCCGCCCAGATTCGGTTCGTCGGGTCAAGCGACAACATTAGCGTCTTCACCCGCACGCTCCCCGCCCCTACGGCCGGCAGCGGCACCTCCCGCCACGCTAAACACGTTGCGTCCAGTTTTTCCACCGGACGCGTCTCTAACACCCACCCCTGATTAGTCATTTGATCGGAGAAAAGGCCATCGGCCGCAACAACGAATTCGAGATATTGGAAACAATCTCCGCGTCGCTCCACCCGGGCGTCGATTTCAACTTCGTCCACTCCGGGCTCGAAATGAACTTGTTCCAATTCGCTTCCCGCGCCGCCAAGCTGTCATACCAAAGCAGGTACGTTAAATTGGGTTGCTTTTCCCCGATCACCGTCTCCCCGAAAAACACCGGCATCAGCCCCGTTTTCTGGAAAATCGCGATCTCCCCTTCGTTGAACATGCGAATCTTGTCCGCCAACGTCGAAGCATCGTCGCTCTCGTACGTCCGCAGTTCGAACAGCCGCGCCCCCGTCGCGGGAGGCGGCGCCACCACCCCGGGAAACCCCGTAAAACCCTTCAAGATCTGGGTCGAATACCGCACGAATCGTTGGCCCGGAGCCTTGTTGAACGCCGTCAGCTCCGCCTGGAACTTCTTGTCCGCACCCAACCGGTTCATCCCATCTTCGAGCGCCGCAAACGACGGATAGCTTTCGATCGTCAGAAAGTAAGGAGTATCCGGCCCGATAAACGAGGTAAAGAAGCCCAATCCCTGCGCCCCCGCCCGTTCCAGCGCCGGCTTCTTCGAAACCTCCAGAAACTTCATCAACCCCGCGCCCATCGCGTCCCCGCTATTCCGCAGCTGATACCGCCGCAGCACCATCGTCTGCGGAGGTCCCCCTGCCGCTTGAGCCGCCAGTGATCCCGCCACCATCGTCGTCGCCATCATTTTCCGTCTCGTCATCGCCCTATATCCTATCGCTTTCGCATCGCGCCCAACAGCGCTTCGAGATGATTCAAGTACTTTTCCAACGCCACCCGCCCACCATGGGTCAGTACGTACTCGCTCCGTGGCTTCCGATTCTCAAACGTCTTCGTGCACGAAATGTACCCCGCCTCTTCCAGCCTCCTCGCGTGTACGCTGATGTTCCCATCGGTCGTCTGCAGCAGCTCTTTCAGCTCCGAAAATGACATGGAACCGCTCGCCGCCAGCGCGCTCACGATTCCCAGGCGCATCTTCTCGTGAATCAGCCCTTCCAACGCCTGTGCTTCGCGATTGGCTTCCACCGCCAACTCGTCCAACACCGGTCTAACTCTTTCTGCCGCTACTCTAGCCACCGTACCTCCTCGCTATCCACAAACCGAATCCGATATGCAATCCGCCAAACCCCACCGCTAACAGCCAGTTCCCGGTCTCCATCGAGACACCCAACGCCACCGCCCCCAGCGCCATGAAACACAATCCCATCATCGGCACCACCCTCACGCTGAACGCCCCCGCCGTAACCACCCCCGCCCCGTACAACAACATCCACATCCCCGGCATCACCGCCCCATCCTGATGCCGATACAGAATCCAACTCAAAATCGCCCCTGCCACCACCGGCGGAGAAAAACTCAAAAAGAACCGCCGCCCCGGCGCGCTGAACAGACTCTTGTCGCCATGATGCGTCTTCCGCCAAATTCCCAGGCAACCAATGGCCATCGCCAACGCCATCTCCGTCAGCCACACCAGCATCCAACTCCGCAGGTCCCCCTGCCGCGCCGCCAACGCCGCCGCGCCAATCGCCGTCACCCCAATCGCCACCCCGCCCCATCCCGGTACCGCTGTGAACGAGCCGGTCCGCTCCATCGTCTGACGGATGTATCGGATCTGTGCGATCGCATGATCGCCCATGTCTACCGGATGAGCCATACGTCTCCAGCTTCCAGCAAGCGCTTTGCCGTGTCAAGTGAATAGCAAAAGCTGCTCTGGCCTCGCCCCCAAAAACGCATCCGGTCGCGCGTCCAAAGCATATCGACCTCGCACCCGCTCCACCCGCTCGCGCAGCATCTCCCGATACGCCCCCTGCAAATGCGCCCCGTCCCGATACCGCTCTCGATACCGTCCCGCCAAATGCGGAAACTCTCGCTCTAGCCAAGGCAGAAACACCGCCGCCGCCGATGCCCGCAAAAAAAGCGGATGCGCATGAAACGTCCTCGCTCCCGCCGCCTTCGCCGCCCGCGCCACCAAGTCCAACGACTCCTCCCGATCCGTCAACAGCGGCAATACCGGCGACGCCGATACGCCCACGTCCAGCCCCCGTCCCGCCAATTCTCGCACCGCCGCCATCCGCAACTCCGGCCCCGGCGCATACGCCTCCGTCTGCCTCGCTAACGCCGCGTTCATGGTTGTAATCGTCACAAATACTCGCACCCGATTCCGCTACGCCAGTTTCACGAGCCGGTCCGCATCCCGCCCCACCAAGTCCGATTTCGTCGTGATCCCGATCCGCAACCCCGTCGCCCCCTGCATCGCCTCCAACATCTTCCGCATCAGCCCATACCGCCGCTCCGCCGGTTGATAGCAGTCCGTCGCCGTCCCGAACGCCACCGTATCCCCCCGCTTCACCTTCTGCAGATCCCGCCGCCACATCCCCTCGTCCCACGCCTTCACGAAAATCCGCGTCTCGAACTCCTCCACCGGAAGTTCCATAAACTCATGCGTGTAGCGCGCATAGCAATACTGGCAGCCGTACTCGCAACCCCGATACGGGTTCACCGTCCAATCGAAAATCTTCCGCTTCCCCGAACAACGGTTGATCACACTCTGCGCCGCAATTTCAAAGTACCCGACCCGCCGCTTCGCCTCGAGCAAGGGGCTCGCTGCCGCCATCCGCGCAATGCCGATCAATCCACCCACCCGGCGAGTTTCGCCTTTTATTCGCTATTTGTCAAGGGATCATTCGGACTCCCAAAATTGTATATCCACCGTCTAAAGCCGTCGACCCCGTCGCGCTTCCCAAAATCGAGTACGTGCTCCCCCGCGTCACCGCGAAACGGAACGAACGGTAAACCCACGCCCCCGTGCCCCGCGGTGTAGCCACGCATCCCAACTCCGTCGTCCCCACATAAGCGCTCACCACCAACCCCGAATTCCCCGCCACGTCATACCGCTGCCCCTGCATCACCACCTCCATCTCCCCCGTCTGCGGAGCCGTCACGCGCCACCAAATCGTCTTCGCCGGCACCGTCGTCGCGCACGAAGCCTGCGGATCGCTCGCCTCCGCCGTCGTCGTCCGGCTGTCTCGAATGCCCACGTAAGGCAATGCCGCGATCACCGCCGGCGTCGCCGACGCATCCGCCGCCACCGGCACCTGCAACGCCCCCGCCTGCGTCAATTCCACCGTCTTATCGTGGAGCCAAAACCCTCCCCGCCGCGCCGCCGTCGAAAAGTTCAGCAACGTCGTCAGCCGCAATAGCCCCGTCCCCGTCCCCGTCGCCGGAGACGCTACGTCCACTGCCCCCGCCTGCGGAATCGCACTCCAAACGCACCCCTCCCCGGTCGTCACCGGAACCTCCGTCGTTCCCCCAAACGCCGGCATCGGCCCCAAACCTCCCACTTCGTAGCTACAAGCCGTCCCTGAACTCGGCAACTGCGTCCGCCAAACCCCGCGACCAAACGTAAACGCATAAAGGTAGCTCGCCCCCGCCCCGCGGTCGAGCGCCAGCGTCTCCACCGGCACCGCCGCAAACGGATTCGAATCCCGCTCCCAGTTCGCCCCTCCATCCATCGTCACGAAAACACCCAAGTCCGTCCCGGCGTATAAACGCTGCGAATCCTCCGGGTCAATCAGCAAACAAAACACCGGGATATCCGGTATGCCGGTGTCCCCCTTCCCGTCGATCCCTTCCCAAGTCCTGCCCCCATCCCGCGACCGATAAACATGGCTCTGCCCCGCTGCCGTATTGAACTGGCTGTAGACGACATACACCACCTCCGGCTCAACCGGATCAAACGTCACCCCCGTTACATACCCCGGCCGCGGCCGCGTCGCCTCCCACACCGTCTCCGCCGTCGCCTCCAACGCGTTAGCGGTCCGCAGCACGAACCCCTGGCTCGTCGCCATCACCACCCGTCCATCCGCCGGCGATACCGCAATCGCCGAAACATTCCCCTGCGCCGTCGGCAACTGCGCCGACATTGCCTCCCAGGTATCGGCCTGGTTCGTCGTCCGCCACAGCGTCCGCCCCCCCGCGTACAGCCGGTCCGGATTCTTCAAATCCATCGCCAACGGCGCAATAAACGCAAAATTCGCGCTCGGCTCGGTTATCCCTCGCATCGATGTCGCCAGCGTCTTCCCGCCATTTCGCGATCGCGTCAAGGAAAAATTCTGCGTCGAAACAAACAGCGTATTCGGATCCCGCGGGTCCGTCGCCACCGCCGCCCCATCGCCTCCGCGGATTCGAACCCACTCCTTCTGCCCCGCCAAACTCCCCCGCATCGTTCCGTTGTCTTGCTTGCCTCCGTAAAACACCCCACCCCCCGGCAACACCGACCCCGTATAAAACTGCGTGCTCTGATAACCCGTGTGCAACGGTTTCCATGCCACGCGATTCTGAAACGGCGTACATCCCGCCCGCTCCCCCGTCGCCACCGCCGCCCGCGCGTTCTCGGTCAAATAAATTCCCCCGTCCGTCGCCGCAAACATCTGCTGCTTCGCTCCGCCGTCATAGTCCGGCGGAAACACCAGCGCCAGAACATCGGCATGCGCCCCGGTCGGCGTCTCCGCCGCCTGCCAAAACGAAGCAATCCCCCAATTCTTTCCGCCGTCATCGGACCGGTAAATGTCGATCCCGCCGACATAAACCCGCTCCGGATCCTGCGGGTCCACCGCAATCGCATTATGAATCCACCCCTGCCCGCCGATCGCTTTCTCCCCGTTCGCCGAACACTGGTTCGCATAGAAACCCTGATTGGTCGAAAGCAATCCCGTATTCACCTGCGTCTCGTCTTTGTTGGTGACTCGCGCCTCCCACGTATCCACGTCCCCGTTCGTCGTCGACCGGTACACCCCGTGCAAAGAGTTCCGCCACTCCGTATCGTCCTCCCCATTGCTTGCCATCAGCGCATACACCACGCTCTGGTTCGATGGCGCCAGCGCCAGCGTCGTGTTCCCCATCGCCGCCACCGAAAATACCTTCTCCCATCTCCCCTCGCCGCCCGCATCCGTGTTCCGAAAAATCCCCGCGTCCCCCGCCACCGTCGTCCCACACGCCGCAAACAGGTAGTCTGTCGCCTGGTCGGTCCGCATCACCATATCCTGGCAGCCGTTCAAAACTCCCGTTCCCCGATTTAGCACCTGCGTCCACCGCTGCCCCCCGTCCAGGCTCCGAAAAATCCCCGCCCACGTCGAAACGTAAAGCCGTTGCGCATCCCCCCGGCTCACAACGATATCGTTGATGTACCGAAACAGGTTCCCTCCCGGGTTGCCTAATGGCTCCCAGGTCGCCGCTCCATCCCGCGAACGAAAAATTCCCGCCCCCCGCGGCGCGCTGCCAAATACGTTCGTCCCCGATAGCGTGTTAAACCAAAACCCCGTGCCCGCATACAACACCTCCGGGTTCGATGGGTCCATCGCTAACGCCCCCAACCCCAACGTCGGAAATACATCGGACATCGCCGTCCAATTCTGCCCCCCGTCGACCGTCTTAAACACTCCGCCCGTCACCGCTCCCGCGTACATCGTCTTCGCATCCTGCGGATGAATCAACAAACTCTTCGTGCGTCCGCCTTGGTTCCCCGGCCCCAACGCCTGCCACGCCCCTAAGTCCGCCTGCTTCCCTGCCTTACTCGTCACTCCCCGCCCTGTCGCCACGGAAACTACCGGCATCCGCTCCATCCGCTGCCGCGCCGCCTCATACCGCTCCGCTGGCAAATCCCCATCGCCCGCCCCTGTCCGCTTCAGCAAATAGAACTCCGCCGCCTTGTCCGGTTGATCCCCCGCCGGCATCGCCTTGGCCCTTTTCACAACTTCGGGCACCTGCGGAGGCCGATCCAACGGCGTATTCCGCACCAAGCGTCGCTCCGCACAACCCATCAAAATCACGGCTAAGCAGCCAGCCCCAATCCAGCCAGTACGCATCTAGTCATCTAAACACATCCGCCCTTAACCAAATAGCCCAACACAACGCCCCTCTCTTGGTACAAACTAGTGGGGTGAGAAACGCAGCAACTAAAACCAACGGCGATTTTAAGCTCATCCTCCGTGAGTTCGCCCGCGATCCCTTTGCCGTCGCCACCGTCTGTCCCAGTTCCCCTTTCCTCGCCCGCCATCTCGCCAACTCTCTCAATCTCGCCCACGCCAACGTTGTCGTCGAACTCGGCCCCGGCACCGGTGCCCTCACCGAAGCCGTCCTCCCGCGCCTCCGCCCCGGCACCCGCTTCCTCGCCATCGAACGCAACTCCGCCCTCTGCGCCGCCTGGAAACGTCGCTATCCCCAATTCGACATCATCGAAGGCAACGTCGCCGACCTCGAACAGATCTGCGCCGACCAAGGCATCGCAAACGTCGACTGCGTCGTCAGCGGCCTTCCCTGGCCCTCTTTTGACTTCGACCTCCAACAACAAGGTCTTAGCGGAGTCCAGAAGGTCCTCGGCCCCGGCGGCCAAATGGCCACCTTCGGCTATCACATTGGTCTGCTCATGCCCGGCAACCAACGCTACTTCAAACTCCTCGACCAATACTTCAGCCAGGTCGAACGCCTCCCCTGGGAATGGCGAAACCTCCCCCCCGCCTTCATCACCCGCTGCACAAAATAACCCTTGACGCGTTTTCCACTACGTGCTAATTTTCTAGCACATGCTAGAAAACCAGCAGGCGCTCAGTCGGCGCGAGCGCCAAATCATGGACATCCTCTATCAGCGCGGCTCCGCCTCCGCCGCTGACGTCCTCGCCGCCCTCCCCGATCCCCCCTCTTACTCCGCTGTCCGCGCTCTGCTCAAAACCCTCGAAGGCAAGGGCCACATCGTCCATCGCGTCGAAGGACTCAAGCACGTCTTCGTCCCCTGCCTCGCCCCCGCCCAAGCCAAACACTCCGCCCTCCGCCATCTTCTCGATACGTTCTTTCGCAACTCCCCTTCCCAAGTCGTGGCCGCCCTCCTCGACGTCTCCGCCGCCGAACTCACCCCGGACGACCTCAACCGCATGGCCGCCCTCATCGAAAAAGCCAAGAAAGAAGGCAGATAACATGGACCCCATCGCCATCGCTTTCAAATCCACCGTCGTACTCGCCACCGCCGGTCTCCTCTCGGTTTTCCTCCGCCGCCACTCCGCCGCCGCCCGCCATCTCGTCTGGACCCTCGCCCTCCCCGGCCTTGCCCTGATCGTCCCCGCTCTCCCCGTCGACTCGACCCCGCCCGCCGCGCTGCTCTTTTCGACCACGGTCATCGCCACCGCCGCCCCCACCAGCCCCATCGACACTGGCCCCTCTGTACCTGCCACCCCGGCCCCCTGGCTCCCCACCCTAACCCAACTCTGGGCCCTCGGCACCGCTCTGATGCTGGCCCATCTAGCCTACGCCCTCTTCGCCCTCGCCCGTCTCCGTCGCGCCTGCCCCGTGCTGTCCCAGCACCCTCTCATCCTCCAATCCGCCCCCGGCTCCATGCCCCTGACTTTCGGTTTCCTCCGCCCCGTCATTCTCCTCCCTGCCGACGCCGCCTCCTGGCCCGCCGACCGCCGCGCCCAAGTGATCCTCCACGAACTCGCCAATATCCGACGGCACGATTTCGCCCTCCAACTCATTTCCCGCATCGCCCTCGCGGCCTTCTGGTGGCAGCCCCTCGCCTGGTTCGCCTGGCGTCGTCTGCTCATGGAACGCGAAACCGCCGCCGACGACCTTGTCCTCAACGAAGGTGTCCAACCCTCGATCTACGCCGGCCACCTCCTCGCCGTCGCCGCCGCCAGCCAATCCCCTCACTTCGCCATCGGCATGGCCCGCACCCGGCCCTTGGAATCTCGGCTCCAAGCCATCCTCAGCCCCACCACCAACCGCGCAACCCCCAACCGCCTAACCATCACCCTGGGCCTCCTCGCCACCGTCGCGGCGCTCACGCCCCTCGCCGCCCTCCGTGCCCAGGGTCCGGTCCCCGCGCTGCTCGCTCAAGCCGCGCAGGAATATCGCGAACACCGCTCCGCCGCCGCCCTTACGCTGTACCGCCAAGCTCTCCCTCTGCTGGGCAACGAGCCCGCCGCCGCCCCGGCCGTTCTAGCCCTCGGCGTCGACGCCCTGCATCGCAAAAGTTACGACGAGGCGTATCTCCTCTTCGACCGGCTCCCCCTCGCCGACCCCAAGCTATCGACGCGCGCCCGTCTCTGGCAAGGGCTAACTCTCGAATTCAAGGGCGACTTTGTCGGCGCGGAACCGCTCTTCCAACAAGCTATTACCCAAGCGAATGTCCCGACGAACGACCTCATCACGGCCCTCGAGCTGTACGTCCGTTTTCTCATTCATTTACCCGGACGCACGCCGGACGTCAATACGTACGCCGCTCAGGCCGCTGCACTTCGGCAATCCACTCGTCGCTCTCCGCCAGCCGCCTCCTCGACGGCGGTGCGAATTGGCGACGACGTCCTGCCGCCTAAACTCCTGGCCAAAATAGAGCCGACGTACAGTGAGGAGGCCCGCACGGCCAAGCTCTCCGGAACCGCTGTCCTCTCGATCGAAGTGGATGCCAGCGGCCACCCGCAAAACATCAACGTCCTCCGTTCCCCCGGTCTCGGCCTCGATGCGGAAGCGGTTGCGGCCGTCCAGCAATGGCGTTTCCAGCCCGGCACCCGGAGCGGTACGCCCGTCGCCGTCCTCGCGACTGTCGAGGTCAACTTCCGTCTTCTCTAAAGCCATGCGCAGCTTACTCTTCGTCCTGTTGTTGACGAGTTGCGCCCGGCCCCGCCTGTCGATCGTCGCGACGCCCTCCAACGAGTACATCGACCTCCGCCCCGGCCATCCTTTGCGGCCCTCGAACCCAACGCCGCCAGGCGCGACGATCACCATCGAAACCGGTAGCGATTTCCTCGGCTACGAGCAAGCGTTCTACGACGTCGCGCCAGGCCTCCGGATCAGCTTTTCGAGCGCCGAGACCATCATTGACGGCATCAGCCGACCCCAACCGGCCCCGCGGGTGCCACTCTTCCCCTTCCTGGCCGAGGAGCCCAGCAGGTGCGTTTGCTGTATCTCGTTCGCTCGAGTGCAGCCGACCACAACATGGCGATTCTAGCGGCACCGGATTTTTCTCGGCTTCAGTCTCTTACCGCTGCCGTACACGCCAACCCGTCCAAGGCCTGCGTCAGCTCGAGGCGCCTCTACTGCGCCTGGGTCCCCGCCGGCATCGCACTCCGACCGCTGTAGGTTGGACGCTGGCAGGCCGTCAACAGCAGGGCTCACCCCGCTCCCGTGGCCGAACGAACGGCTGGATTCTTCACCCTTACCAGTTCCAGGAATTGAGCCAGGGCGTCGATCGCGATTTGGAGTGCGCTCCGATCAGCTGAGTTGCAGGCCGATTCGATAGCGCGCCCGAGACGGCCGATTTCATGGAAGCCATAAAAAGGTGCTGTGCCCTTCATGCTGTGTCCCGCTCTCGCGGCGGCAATCCAGTCGCTCTCCTCCATCAACTCTGGAATCTCATTCACTGCGCGCCGGCAATTTTCGAGAAATGCTGGTACAAGGTCGGCAAGCTCGGACTCGACTTCGACGTAGATCAACTGGCTCTCTTCTTGCATGGGTGCTGGTGCGTTCTGCACAGCGGCGGCGACGGCACTTAAGATTGCCCGCTTTCGCAGTGGCTTGGGCAGATAGCCGGAGCAGCCGGCCTGCAGGCAGCGCTCCCGGTAACCCATTACAGCGTGGGCTGTCAGGGCGATGATCGGCACAGGTTGCATGCTCCGGAGTTGCTCATTGGCTCGAATCAAGGCGGTCGCCTGTAAACCATCCATTTCGGGCATCTCCACGTCCATCAGGATGAGGTCAAATCGTGATTGTGCGGCAGCCGAGACTGCGTCGCGGCCGTTCAGGGCCCGCTCGACACGATAGCCTTCGTTCGTCAGATACCGCGCAACGATGGCGAAATTATCATTGTTATCCTCGGCAATGAGGATGCTTACATTGTTGTTTGCCGGGGAGATCCGTTCCATCGGCATGACCTGCGATCGGATCGGCCGTAATTCGGACAACGGTTCCAACGGCAGCAGGACTTCGAATTCCGCTCCCTGGCCGGAGACACTGTTGACCGTGATTGTCCCCCCCATGGCATCGACCAGGGATTTAACAATACTCAGTCCAAGGCCAGCCCCACCTTTGCGCCGGGTGGTTGAGCTGTCGCCCTGGAAGAAACGGTCGAAGATGCGGGGCAACGCGGCCGACGGAATACCCGCGCCACTGTCTGACACACGGATGGCCAGGACAGGTGGGCTACTGCTCCGGGATGCCGAATAGGCCTCGACGCGAATAAATCCGGTGTCGGTAAATTTTACGGCGTTCTCGGCGAGATTGGTAATGATCTGACCCAGACGGACCGGATCAGCGAGTACCCTTTCGGGCAGTTGGTCATCGATCGTCGCTGTGAAGGATAGCCCTTTGCTGGCGGCGCGTTCGGCCACCGTTTCCAGCGCCAGGCGAAGGCGGTCGCGCAACGGAAACGGGACCCGTTCCCATTCAAATTGGCCAGCTTCTATTTTTGATACGTCCAGCAAGTCGGAAATGAGGCCCAGCAGCGTTTGGGCATTTTCGTCGACGCGGGTCATATAATGACGCAATTCGGTTTCCGATGCGCCGTCCAAGGCAAGGTCGGCGGAGCCGAGGATCACGTTGAGCGGGGTCCGCATTTCGTGGCTGATCGTGGCGAGGAACTGTGTTTTCGCATCGCTGGCTGATTCGGCCGCTTCCTTGGCGGTCTTGAGATCCTGCTGGATTGTTCTCAGCTCCGTGATGTCGGTTTGGATTGCTACGAACCGCTCCACTTTGCCCTCGGCGTCGTGGATGGGCGAGATGTGAATGGATACCCAATACTTTTCATTGGTCTTGCTGTAGTTGAGGATCTCGCATTGAAATCCCTGACCTTTCCGCAGCCGTTCGCCGATCAACCGCACGGCAGCCGGGTCTGTGGCGGGCCCCTGGAGTACGGATCCCGGCTTCTTGCCAATCACTTCCGGCAAGGAGTAGCCGGTCTTGCGTGTAAATGCGGTATTGACCCATTCGATCAACCCTCGTTTGTCGGTAATAGCCACCAAACTATCGGTGTAACTGGCGACCAATGAGAGCTTAACCAATTCAGCTTGGGCCAACTTCTCTTGTGTGACGTCGTGCAAGGTTCCAACCACCCCGCCTTCGTCGAGCGGTGTGACCGATAACTCCATCCAGACAGTTTCCCCGTCCTGCCGCAGGAAACGCAGTTGTGGCCGCATCCCTGCCGTGCTGGTAACAGGGAGAGCAAGACTTCGATCGAGCTGAGCCCTATCGTCCTCCACTACGAAACTGCGCAGTGGTGTTCCGATGCTGGTCGATAATTCATGCCGCAGGACTTTCCGCCAAGCCTCATTGAGGAAGGTAAGGGCGCCGAGGGCGTCCATCTCAAACACAATCTCGGTGAGCAGCTCAATGCGCCGGCGCATCTTCTTTTCCGATGAGACCAGGGCTTCCGTAAGTCGGTAAGTCGCCTGAATATGAATGTCGTTGACTAAAAGAGCTCGCTCCATCTCATTAGAGTCGGGCATAAGGCTTCCTTGTTATCCTCCTCAGACACTAAGCAGCAGTTGCTGACATTTCGGCGACGAGTTTACGGCTATCAACCACCTCGGCATAAAGAGGGAAAATAGTATTGCAGTAGAATTCCTGTTCGCCCGGGGTGCGTGCCGAAACGCAATCGGACAGGATCGACACCTTGTAGCCGCGTTCATAGGCAGCCCGGCCGGTCGAATCGATGCACAAAGAAGTGATCATGCCAGCCAGCAGAAGGTGGTGGATGTTGTTTCCCTTCAAGACGCGGTCGAGTTCGGTGTTGGAAAACGCATTAAAACCCTGTTTCCCGTTCACATAGACGACGCGATCGCCAAAGGCGAGGATTTCCGGAATGGTCTCCGCACCGGGGCTGCCTGCGCGGAACGCACCAGAATCCTTGATGGCGCCCAAAATCCCCTCTGACTCGGCCAGCGCGCGGTAGTCGGAGGTGAGAATGATCGGGGTTGAGATGACGGTCATCTCGGTGCTCTCAACCGTCTTCAGGAAATCAATTGTATTGGTCAGCGTCTGGTCGACTCGATTGGCTTCTTCGACCACGCCACGGAGAATGCCGTTTTGGGCAAAATAGTCATTCTGATAACCGACCATGATAATCGCTGTAGTTTTGGGGTCCATCTGCATCCTCCGAGCCTGGTGATCGGTGCCCAAACTTGGTAGTGGTGCCCGACCCGCCTTTGGGCTCACCAACTGGGCTGCAATCGGACAACCATCGGCGGCAAAGTGTTGAAAGCGAGCAAACACGAGTTTTCTTTGGGGGGCAGAATGGCGCGCCGTTGGGGGTTTTGGTTGTTCCGTTTCGAAACAAAGGGAACACCGGGCTGTTTCGAAGTGAGCGGGAACCGCCTTCGGTGAGGAAAACGGGGCCTCAGCGGCTAAGCCAGCAGTTCGCGAATCACTCGTCCGTGCACGTCCGACAAACGGTAATCCCGGCCGCTGAAGCGGT
>JAPKZA010000506.1 GCA_026394015.1 Acidobacteriota bacterium | reverse complement strand
GTCCGCGCTGGCCTGGTAAATCGCCGAGGCGTCGTAGGCCGAATCCATGATTTCGTAGAGGTAGGTGACTCGCTTTGAACTCATCTCCATGAGAGCGATGGCGACCTGGGAATCGTGGACGCTGGCGGCGGTGAGCAGAGCGCTGATGGGGATCTGGCCATCGGCGACATCAAGGTGAAACTTATATCCCCGCCACCAGAAGACACACCCGTTGTTGCCCTTTTTGCCGCCAATGTCGCAGGCGGTGGGGACGCCTTCGAGCATCTCTTTGCGTGTTTTGGCTTTGGCCTGTTTCTGGATTCGAGTCTCTCGCTTAGCCCTGCAAGCTATTGATTCTTTGGCGAATACCGCCTTCTTGCGCTTCTTTGTGACTTTGGCTTTCGGGATCTTCTTGGGCTTGGTATCGACGAATCGCTCGCGGGCCTCGATAGCGGAACGGTCGCCCGGATGAGGGCTTCATGGGCGGCGGTAGAGAGTTGGGAGTCGGCGAATTTAGCGAAGGCGCGGGAGAAGGTGGATTCGTGAGGGAGTTGGTCGACGTGATCCCAGCCGCACAACCGGCGCAGACCATGCCAGGCCGTAGACGCTTTTGGCGAGGAGGTGCTTGCTGGGGCTTCCGGGCCAGCGACCCTGGGGGAGCAGCGGGCGGATAGGGACCATGGCGCAGACGGCGATGAAGAGAGCGGCACGGTCGGACCGCGTTTGATGCCGCCGCCAAGATCGCTGACCCCAGGGATCGGGGTGCCATCCGGATGCTCCTCGATTCGAATTTCGGTCAGAAGGTGACTCAGAAAGAAAAGGGAGCGCGGCCGGGGTCGCTCGAATATTGGGTGCTGCGGGGCCAGGGTGATGCTGTGAAAATGATGCTGTCGTTGGGAGCGGACCCGAATGCGCCCGGCACAGCGGGCACGACGCCGCTGGCCGATGCTGCGTTGAAGGGCGATATCGAGGTGGTTCGGGCGTTACTGGCGCGCGGTGCGCGGCCAAACGTAGTGAGTCCGGCTGCTTTTGAAACATGGGGCCGATGGGAACGCGCGGAGTCGAGACGAGCGACAGACGCCGCTGCACATTGCGGCGACGATGGGGAAACGGAATGGGGTGGAGGCGCTGATGGCGCTGGGAGCGGATTTAGCGAGCCAAGAGGGGAAGGGGCGGAGGGAGTTGGGCTGATGGAGATCGTTGCGTTGCTGCGACGGAGCGCGGCAGCCAAGTAAGGTTGAACCCGCCCGTCTCCCGGGAGGGGAGGCGGGCGGGGTGAGGCAAGTGGCTGGCTACTTGGCGGCCAGTTGGCGGAGGACGAACGGGAGGATGCCCCCGTTGCGGTAGTAGAGGATCTCCATCGGGGTATCGATGCGGACCTTTGCCTGGAACGACTTGCCATCGGCGGAGACCGTGGCGATCTTGTCGCCTTCAGCGGCGGCGGCGACGCCAGTGATGGAGAACTGCTCCTGACCGGTTAGACCGAGCGTCTCCGGGGTCTGGCCGGGGAGGAACTCGAGAGGCAGAACGCCCATGCCGACCAGATTCGAACGGTGGATCCGCTCGAAGCTTTCCGCAATCACGGCCTTCACGCCGAGAAGAGCGACACCCTTGGCGGCCCAGTCGCGGGAGGAGCCGGAGCCGTATTCCTTACCGGCGATGATCATCTGGCCGACGCCTTCGGCCTGATACTTCATGGCCGCGTTGTAGATCCACATCTTCTCGCCCGAAGGGACGTGGGTGGTCCAGGAGCCTTCGGTGCCGGGGGCCATTTCGTTTTTGAGGCGAATGTTGGCGAGCGTACCGCGAACCATGACTTCATGGTTGCCGCGGCGGGCGCCGTAACTGTTGAAGTCCGACTGCTTCACGCCTTGGGCGAGCAGATACTCGGCGGCGGCGGAATCCTTAGCGATGTTACCGGCCGGGGAGATGTGGTCGGTAGTCACAGAGTCGCCTAACTTGGCTAACACGCGGAGGTCGGCGAGATCGGCGATCCCCTTCGTGGGGTCGGCCATGTTCTCGAAGTACGGCGGGTGCTTGATGTAGGTCGACGCCGGATCCCACTGGTAGCGGTCGCCGGTGATCTTGGGGACGGCGGCCCAGTTGGCATCGCCGTCGAAGGCGGTGGAGTACTGCTTGGCGAAGTGCTCGCGGCGGACGGACTTGGCGACGGCGGCGGAGACTTCGTCGTCGGTGGGCCAGATGTCCTTCAGGTAGACGTCCTGACCGTTGGTGCCTTGGCCGATGGGTTCGTTTTGCAGATCGAGATCGACGCGGCCTGCGAGGGCGTAGGCGACGACCAGGGGCGGGGAAGCGAGGTAGTTGGCTTTGACCTGCGGGTTGACGCGACCTTCGAAATTTCGGTTGCCGGAGAGCACGGCGGCGACGGTTAGGCCACCGTCTTTCACCGCTTTCGAGACCTCGTCGGGCAAGGGACCGGAGTTACCGATACAAGTGGTGCAGCCGAAGCCGACTAAGTTGAACTTCAGGGTTTCGAGCGAGCTGAGTAAGTTGGCGTCAGCTAAGTAGTCGATGACGACTTTGGAGCCGGGGGCGAGAGACGTTTTCACCCACGGTTTGGTGGACAGGCCGGCGGCGACGGCCTTCTGGGCGACGAGGCCGGCGGCGATGAGCACGCTGGGGTTCGACGTGTTCGTGCAACTGGTGATGGCGGCGATGACGACGGCGCCGTCGGTGAGGCCGGCTTCGGTTTTCGGTTCGCGATTCAGGAAGCTGACGAAGTTGGCTTTGACGTCGGGGAGGTTGATGCGATCCTGCGGCCGCTTGGGGCCGGCCAGAGACGTGACGACCGTGCTGAGATCGAGTTCGAGGGTGCTGTTGTAGACCGGGTCGGCCGCGCCGGCTTCGAGGTACAGGCCTTGGGCCTTGGCGTAGGCTTCGACGAGGGCGACCTGCTCTTCGCTGCGGTTGGAGAGGCGGAGATAGGCGAGCGATTGATGGTCGACGGGGAAGAAGCCGATGGTGGCGCCGTATTCGGGGGCCATGTTGGCGATGGTGGCGCGGTCGGCCAGGGGCAGGGCTCCGACGCCGTCGCCGTAGAATTCGACGAACTTGCCGACCACGCCGTGCTTCCGCAGCATCTGGGTGGCGGTGAGGACTAAGTCGGTGGCAGTGACGCCTTCGCGGAGTTTGCCGTGGAGCTTACAGCCGACGACCTGCGGCAGTAACATTGAAATCGCCTGGCCTAACATGCAGGCTTCTGCTTCAATGCCGCCGACGCCCCAGCCGACGACGCCGAGGCCGTTGATCATGGTGGTGTGGGAGTCGGTGCCGACGAGCGAATCGGGGTAGGCGAGGGTCTCGCCGTCCTGCTCGCGAGTGAAGACGACGGGGGCGAGGAATTCGAGATTGACCTGGTGGACGATGCCGGTTTCCGGCGGGACGGCGCGGAAATCCTGGAACGCGGTTTGGCCCCATTTCAGGAAGGCATAGCGCTCGCGGTTGCGGGAGAATTCCAGGAGCGTATTGAGCTCGAAGGAGTCGGCGGCACCGAAGTGGTCGACCTGCACCGAATGGTCGATGACGAGATCGACGGGGATGAGGGGGTTGGCCTTTTTGGGGTCGGCACCCATTTTGGCGAGGGCATCGCGCATGGCGGCGAGGTCGACGACGCAGGGGACGCCGGTGAAGTCCTGGAGCAGGACGCGCGCCGGGCTCATGGCGATTTCCTGGGCGGGGGCGTTGACGTCCCAGTTGGCGACATACTCGATGTCGGCGGCCTTGACGGAGAGATCGTCTTCGTTCCGGAGGAGGTTCTCGAGAACGATGCGGATGGAGTAGGGGAGGTTCGCGAGCTTCGTTTTGCCGGCGGCCTCGAGGGCGCGGAGGGAGAAGTAGCGGTAGTCTTTGCCGTTGACGGAGAGAACGGCGGCGGTGGCGAATGAGTTCTTACTAAGCATGATTCCTTATTAAAGTTACATGAACGCGGGGACGGCGATACCGAGCAGCCCCAGGGTCCGGACGAGTTGGGCGCGGTAAGTGGCGGTTAACCAGAGGAGAAAGTTCCGTTTGTCCGGGTCGGTCTCGATGAGGACGGGGTATTTCTGGTAGAAGTTACTATACGCCTGCGCGAGTTGGAAGGCGTAACGGGCGAGGTGGGCCGGTTCATCGGCGGCGATGGCGAGGCCGAGGGCGGAGTCGGTGCGGGCGGCAGCGAGGAGGGATTGCCAAAGCTCTTCGTCGGCCAGGATGGGCTCGAGGTTGGCGGGCAAGGGCGCGATGGGTTCGCTGGACTTGGCGAGGATTTTGCCGGCGCGGACAGCGGCGTACTGAATATACGGCCCGGTTTCGCCGGTGAAGCTCAGCGCTTCCTGGAAATCGAAGGCGATGACGGTGGGGCGGGTGAACTTGAGCATGAAGTAGCGCAGGGCACCGATAGCGATCTGTTCGGCTACTTTTTGGCGGGATTCGGCGGGTTCGTTTTCGTTGCGGCTTTCGACTTCGCGGAGCGCGGCGGCGATGAGTTTATCGATCAGGTCGTCGGCTTTGACGCCGAGGCCCTTCCGGCCGCTGACTTCGATGTAGGGCCGGGCGCGATCCTCTTCCGAAAGCTCGATGCCGAGTTCGGTGCAGGTCCGGGGGGTGAGCGCCACCATTTCGTACGAGAAGTGAACCGAGTTTTTCGCTTCCTTCGGGTGGCCGAGGGCACGAAGGCCGGCCTGGACGACGTCCTGCAAGTAACTCTGGCGGGAGTCGATGACGTTATAGACGCGGTCGTTATGCGAGAAGGTGATATCGGGGGTGGCCCCTTCGGGCGAGGCGCTGGTGACATACAGCTTCTGCCCGTCCGGGTAAGTGCGCAGATAACGATAGTAGAAGTCTTGCCCGAGGAGGCCGAACTTCCACATCTGGTAGGCGATGTCCTTGCCGACGTAAGTGACGATGCCGTTCGAGCGAACGATGACCTTCGAATCCTCGTCTTCGCGATGTTCGGAGAAGGCCGACCCGGGCATGACCCAGCAGCCGTTGTTTTTGCCTTCGGTTTCGAGGTAGATCGCCTTCCGCTGCTTGAGCAGTTCGAACGCAGCCGCCCAGAACTGCAAGTGCAGAATCTCGGATTCGCGGGGCAGGGCATCGTACTGGATGTCGAGCCGCAGCATGGTATCGAGGTGATAGTCGACCACCTTGTCGGCAATGAGCGAACCCATTTCGGCCAGGAGCCCGTGGCCGGCTTCGATGGCATGGAGCGTTTCGGCGCGCTTGGCCTTCAGCGCTTCGTCGGTGGCGTAGGTCTGGGAGACTTTGGCGTAGAGATCCCAGCAGAGGTAATCGAAGCGCGGCAGCAGCGTGAGGGCGCGGACTTCGTCGAGGGATTTGCCTTCGAGGAAATGAAAACCGACGACGACATCGGCGACTTGGACGCCGGTGTTATCGATGTAGTTCTGGATATTGACTTGGTGGCCTTGGGCGCGGAGCATGCGGACGAACGTATCGCCGAGGATGGAGTTCCGCAGATGCCCGATGTGGGCGGCTTTATTTGGGTTGATGCTCGTATGTTCGATGAGCACCTTGCCGGCGGGCGGCGGCGGCACGGAGGGCGCGGCGAGGGCGACGGCGATCGACGGGCGATCGAGACGAAGGTTGATGTACCCGTTGCCGGCGACTTCCATCGACCGGATGCCGTCAATGGCCGGGAGTTCGTCGACCAGTTCCTGGGCGATGGCGCGGGGGGCTTTGCGAAGTTCCCGGGCGAGTTGGAAGGCGGTGGGGATGGCGAAGTCGCCGAAGTCGGCCTGGCGGGGCTGTTCAAGGACTACCGGGGTGGAGAGGCCGTAGCGGATGAGGATGTGTTGCGAAACGGCCGCGACGATGCGGCTTTCTAGTTGAGGAAGCACTACCTGGAATTATAGCAACCCCAAAAGATCGCCCGGCGGGACGTTTTCACGTCGCTCGCCGGGCAGTTTGGTCGGGAGAAGGGAAGATTAGGCTTGCCGACGGCGCATTATGCCGAGGGCGAGGAGTCCGGCGCCGAGGAGGGCATAGGTGCCGGGTTCCGGAACTGCGGCGGAGGGGGCGAAGGTGGCGACGTTGGCAACTGCCCCGTTGATGACGCTGGTCGACCCGGAGGTCCAGTTGCTCGCGTTGGTTCGAATGACCAGCGTGCTGGACGTTTCACCGGGGTTGATCTTCGCGGAATCCGGAATGCCGAACGAGAAGCCCACGGTGCCAGCGCTGGGGCGATCCCCAAACAGGGGGACCTGCAGCCCTGAGTCGCCCAGGAAATTGACGAGCGTGCCAGAGCTGAGGGTGCCTCGGCCATCCCAATTGGCGTTCAAGTAGCCGATGTCGGTCGTGAAACCGGCGAAGTTGGTCATCGTGATGCGGCTGATGGAATCCGGCGAGTTGCTGTCGTTCGTGAACTGGTAATAGAAATCAATCGTCAGGGACAAATTCCGGTAAACGGCGGAGCGGAGCGTGCCGGTGTAGAGCACCTGGCCCAAGGCATTGGTCCCGCTCACATTCGCGCTGACTCCGGATAGAAACGTACCCGGATTGGCGATGCTAAAAACGTCCAGTGCCACGGGGCAGCCTGTTCCGGCGCATTGCCCAGCAGTGATGGTGGTTGCTGCCAGCGGAGACGCCAGCGCGAGGATGGCAGCGGAAAAGAGAAGGGTCGACTTGTAATTCATTCGAAGATCCAAACTTGCCGGGGGGATGTTTGAGGGCCGGCGACACTTTGAAGTCTAGAGCCGAGGCCACAATGGGCCAATCCATCGAAAGTAATGGGCAAACGCGCGGAGCGGGAGCCCAAGCGGAGCGCTGGGGTGGCGAGTACGGGGGACTAGTACCCGTTTTTCGCGGAACTGGAGGGAGCCGGAGATCCGTCGATAGTACGAAAGTGGGAGATTCGACCCCCGCGAAGGAGCCAGTACAACTCGCGATTAAATTTCGTATTCGGGTGGTTTCGGGCGGCCCAACGGGATGTGATTCCAAATCCGTTCATGGACAAAGTAGAGCCCGAGCTTAACGACGGCCGAGGCGCGCATGTCGCCGCTGAAAGAGTAAACAATGCACGCGGTGGTAACCGAGCCGAGGACACGGTAACTGATGGCTTTGGCGATGCTGCGGGTGTTGGAATCCATAGGGCCAAATCAATCATACCAAACTCGATCGGCATAGAGTGGATCGAGAGGGCTTTACGGCTATCGGCGCGGACGGCTATAGTTAAGTCAGTGCCCAAAGTCACCTTTCTACCCGAAAACATTACGATAGACTACGATCCGGCGACCATGCCGTATTCGGATCATGGTTTACAGGGTTCGCTGCTCGATATCGCGTTGAACAATGGCGTGCAGTTGGAACATGCCTGCGGGGGGAGTTGCGCCTGCACCACCTGCCATGTGATCGTGCGGGCCGGGGACCATAACTTTTCCGACATTGAAGACGATGAGGCCGACCGGGTGGAGACAGCGGCGGGCTTGACGCTGCATTCCCGCCTGGGCTGCCAATGCATCGTGAAGGGCGATGTGACGGTGGAGATTCCGAATTGGAATCGGAACTACGTGAGCGAAGGCGGCGGCTCCATCAATTTGGGCGACGCGATTCCCCTGCCAAAAAAATAGTTTGGAAGCGTTCGAGCGTCGCCAAGTCGGCGGCGAACTTGGTGGTGGTCGTTTTGCCGTTGAGCTGGACTTCGATGGAGTCGAGCAGCGGAAGCAGTTCCGCTTTCTGTTTTTCCGGCAGGCCGAGACGGGCGAAGCCGGTGAGACCCTTGATGGAGTTCTGCATCTGCTTGGCGGCTTGATCGTCGTTGCAGTGGGCGACCAACTGGGCACTGACGCCTTTGGTTAGGTCGAGGGCGACGGTCAGATATTGGACCCCGGCGAGCAGGCGGGGCAGGTTGGCGAGCATGTTGGTCGAGTCGCCACCTTTGGGCAGGGGCAAGGCGGAGGGGGCCGCGACCACCCAGACGTGAGTGGCGGCCGGGACGGTTTCGGCTTTGGCGAGCAGTTCCTTCGAGATCGACCCTTTCGAGCCATCGCGGGCGTCGATGATCTCGCGGAGTCGCTGGGTGCGTCCGGCGACGATCGTCGAAGCGTTCATAAACAGCGCCGCGAACTCCTCGTCGCCCAGCAGGGGATAGCCTTTATAGGCGAGGCGCTTGAAGCCTTCCCGGCGAACCATCGGCTCGATGTTCATCTGCGAGAACTTATTGCGGATGAAATAGAGAGACTCTTTCCCGTTCGAAGCCCAGAGCACTTCCATGAGATCCTTTCGCGGATCGAAGCCGACGTCTTTGGTGAACTCGTCCATGAGACGGGTCCATTGCGGAGTGTTCGATAGGCGGGTCCAGGTTTCGGTCTTCTGGAGCGCGTCGACGCGGATGCCGCCGAGGCTGACCGTGTCGGCCGGGATGAGCGGGAGCAGGGCGGGGTCGAGCATCACGGACGTCCGGGTGCTGGAACAGGCGCTGAGGAGGAGCAGGGGGAGGGCAAGGTAGCGGAGCATGGGTATAAGTGCTGACGATGAAAACGGGCCGGAGTGTTCCGAAAATTATGGCGCGAGCCAGTTGGTCAGCTCGACGTTGGTGGTTTGGCCGGCGCTGACGGGGATGACGCCGGCGCGGGCTTCCTCCAGGGTCTCAAAATCCATGGTGGTTTGGTCGAAGGTGGCCAGAATTCGATAGTCTCCGGGCGGCAGGCCTGGGAGGGAGAAGCGGCCGTTGGCGTCGGCGATGACGTCGCGGGGGCCGCCAAGGATGCGGCGATTGGCTTCCGCGACCGGCCAGAGGAAGACCGGGATGCCGGGGGATTCCTTGACGATTCCTTCGACTTTGCCCGCTTGTTCGGATAGGGTGACGAGGAGGCGGTTGAAGGAACGGGGTCCGATGAACAGGTTGTGCGAGTCGCGGCTATGATCGAGGCGGATGGTGGTGGCGTAGCGCGGGTGAGGCGTGGGCGCGACGAACTCCCATTGGCCGGGGAGGAGCGGCGGGACGACAGGGCGGAAGGGGGTGAGGTCGTACAGGTTGTCGCGGCGAGCGAGAAGGGGGATTTTGTCGGGTTCGATGCGGAGTCGGGGCAGATCGGCCAGTTGCAGGGTACGGAAGGTGTCGGTGTTCAGCACCAGGAGTTCGAGGGCGGCCTGGGTGCCTCCGGGGTTTTCGGCGAGGACCTCATATCGGCCAGGAGGGAGGTTTTCGAACTTGTGTTCTCCGGGGCAGGGAACCGAGGCGGACTGAAGAATCGATTCCGACGTGAGGGTGACCATGACCGGCGGACCGGAGCATTGCACGGGGGTGGTGAGGCTGAAAAGGGTGCCGGGGTTGGGGCGGACGTTGGCGTCGGTGGTGTCGGAGCCGAGGCGGACGGTGTAAACGCTGGCGTCGCGGGATTGGCTGGATTGGGGGCTGAAGGTGGGGAGGCTGCCGCCGGAGTCGTCTTCGAGGCGGACGGCGCCGCTGCGGACCCAATACTTGCCGGGTGCCAGGCCGGAGATGCGGTAGATGCCGCGGTCATCGGCGATGCCCCGGCCAGCGACCCGGAGGGGCAGACGAGCGGGGTAGGCGAGAACGGGGGTGCCGGGGATGCCGATCGAGTTTTCATCCAGCACGATGCCGGTGATGGCCCCGAGGCGGTGGGCGCGGAGTTCGGCGAAGGTATTGGAATCGGTCGTGACGGTGATGGGCCGGGCTTGGCCGGTGGGGCGGCGCTGGGCGTAGCCGATGGGGAAATAGCCGGTGCGCTGGGCGGTGAGGCGATACAGGCCGGGTTGGACGGCGGCGAAGACGAATTGGCCCGAGCGGCCGGAGCGGGTTTGCTGGGGGCGGATGGTGGCCGGGGAGCCCGGCAGCGGCTCCAGACGAACGAGCGAGCGGGAGAGCGGGTAACCGGAGAGTTGATCGAGCAGGACGCCGGAGATGGTTCCGGCGCTGGCCCAGTTAGGGAGCAGGAATAAGAGTGTTGATAGTAGCCAACCGCTCCATCTCCGCTTGGGTAAGGGCGCGGTTGAAGACCGCGACGCCGCCGATGAAGCCGGTGAAGCCGACGCTACGGGACGAATGGATAACCCGGCCAATCGTGAACGGGCCGCCATCGGCGATCGTCTGCGGGTTATAAAGGTCATGGGGAAACCAGAACGGATTGACGCGTAACGCGGCCAACTCCCGGCGGATGACCTTGCCGGCGGCATCGCGAGTTACACGGACTTTCGTGAAGGGGTAGACGAGTAAGTCGCTGGTTTCGTTGAGGCGTGTTTGAGAAAGAATTTCGGCTTCGGGCGGACGATAGAACTGGTCCACCGGATAGGCTGGATCTTCGCCGGGTTCGACGCCGGGCGTTTGCCGCAGTTCAGCCTGCAGCCAGCCTTTGGCGGGCCATTGGAAAAACGGATGCTTTTCTGGTTCGTCGATCCAGTAGTCGGTGGCTTTGCCGTCGAGGTAGGCGGTGATGGTGTTGGCTTCGTTATCGAAGGCGAACGCCGCCAGCGCCCAGGCGTTGGGGAGGATCTCCGGGGTAGTGGCCAAGTTCCGAGCGAAGCGATCAGAGAACGAGCGGTTGCCGTTTTCGGAGACGTGGACCGCGGAAGCCCCCGGGTTGGCGGCGAGGCCGGCGAAGATGGCGTATTGGCGCCTACCGGTTTCGACGCGAGTAGCTTGTTTGGACCGATCGCTGAGGTCGGTGCCTTCGTGCCAGATGCCGGCCAGGGCGTGGCCGCCGGATTCGCGGCGCACCCAGATGGCCATCGAGACCGAGCGGCCGGGGCCCTTCACGTCGATGCCGGAGTTGTGCAGCCGCTTGCGGGGCACGAGCAGGAGCGGGCGGAAGGTGGGGTCCTGCTCGTCCAGGAAACGGACGGCCTGGCCGAAGGGGCCGCGGTTGAGGAGGGGGAAGTCGGCGTAGACGGCGGCTTGGCCCTCCTTCCAGTAATCGCGGACGTAGTTGACGGCGTCGAGAGACAGGTCGTGGGTCTCGCCCGGCGCTTGGTGGGCGGCGAAACGGCCGTCCGGCGTTCGTTTGACGAAGTCCCACAGGGACACGAAGCCGGGGGTGTTGCGGACGAGGTTGACGCGGTCGGAGTAGGAGGTTTCAGCCAGGAGAGGAAGCGCGATCAGAAAGAGAAAGGGGCGCATACGCCCCTATAGTTTCTCAGTAATCGTCACCGCCTGAGTGAGCTTGAACCGAATCAACGTTTCCGTCGCCAGAATGGCTGGCTTGCCGCGCGTGGCCAGAACGCCGCCGGTGCCGGCCGCGCCGCCCGCGCCCGCCCCGATCGCCGCGCCCTTCCCACCCCCGACGATCGCGCCGATGGCGGCACCAATGCCGGCCGCGATGCCGACCTTGGCGACGTCGCTCTTGGTCGTGTCCGGGCCCTTGGTCAAAAACGCATCGGTCAACACCGCCACGCGCTGGTTATCCGCGGTATTAATCTCGGTCAAAGCGAGTTGCAACACCGCGACGCCCTTCACTCGACCGGCCCGTTCGGCGTCGACGATCTTGCCGCTGACGCGGGCACCGCGTTCGGCGATCACCATCCCGTCGACCACCACGGCCTCGGCCAGCGAACCGGTGAACGCGTCGCCGATATGATTCTTCTCGCTGTTGAGCGTCTCGCCCAGGCGAACCGCGATCACGGAGCCTTCCTTAATTGTAACCTTCATCGGGACGGGCGGCGGAGGAGGCGCCGGGGGCGCAACCGGTACGGGAGCCGACCTTTCCCGAGGGGTTTCCGCCACCGGAGAATTCATCATCGGCACCGGGACCGGCACCGGAACCGGGGCGCTCGGCGAGGACGAGGCCGGGGCCGCCGCCGCCGGGGGCTTGGCCGCGCCGACCGGCCGAAACTTGCTCTCGCGGACCACCGGCGGCGGGGCGACGGGCTTCCCCATCGCTTCGGCTTCGATCGGGGCGTTCGCCGTCGCGGTCATCTGCGGCGTGTCTTTCTTCGCGCAGGAGGCGAGCACCGCCACCAACGTCAACGTGATTCCAACGATTTGCTTTTTCATGATGAGATCCTTTTTCGTTCGTACAATAGAAGGATGCAGGTTGCAGACTTCCCGCAAGGGTACTTCATGGGGCCGGTTCCGATTCAACCAGCTACCATCCTGGCCCCGATGGCGGGCATTACCGACACCGTCTTTCGCCGTCTCATTCGGAACCAGGGTCACTGTGGACTCATTATGACCGAGTTCACGAGTTCGCACGGTGTCATTGGATCAGATGGCGGTAGGCGCAAGAAAAGTTTCAACTACTTGTCTTTCGAACCCGAAGAGCACCCGATTAGCTCGCAACTGTTCGGCTCCGATCCGCACGTGATGGCCGACGCCGCCCGCATCTGCCAGGATCTCGGCTTCGACGCCGTCGATATCAACTTCGGCTGCCCGGTGAAGAAGGTGACCAAATGCAACGGCGGCTCCGGCTGCCTCCGTGACCTCGACCTGGTCCGCTCGATCCTTGAAACCGTAAAATCCGCGCTGACCATCCCGCTGACCATGAAGTTCCGCGCCGGCTGGAACGACCGCGAACTCGTTCACGTCAAAATGGCCCGGATGGCCGAGGACATCGGCG
>JAPKZA010000554.1 GCA_026394015.1 Acidobacteriota bacterium | reverse complement strand
CTTCTTCCGCAGCGACGAGATATGCACATCAATCGAACGGTCGAACACTTCGAAGTCCCGATCCGCCACCTCCAGCAACAACTGCTCGCGCGTCCGGATCCGCCCCGCCGAACGGGCCAGCGTCGCGAGCATCTCGTACTCGACGGGCGTCAACGTCAATGCCTTTCCACTCACCGCGACAGCCCGGGTATCCGGGTCAATCTCCAGATCGCCCACGACAATCCGGTTGTTCCCGCTGGCCGCCCGCTGGCTTACCTGCGAACGCCGGATCACCGCCCGCAAGCGAGCCAGCAGTTCCCGCGTCGAAAACGTCTTCGGCAGGTAGTCGTCGGCCCCATTCTCGAGTCCCATAATTCGGTCCGGCTCATCGCCCAAGCCCGTCAGCATCAGCACCGGCACATCGGAGAAAGTCCGAATCTGTCGCAAGACCGCAAACCCATCCATCCCCGGCAGCATCACGTCCAGAATGATCGCGGCGAACTCCCCTCCGCGCACCGCCTCCAGGCCCGCCGGACCCGTATGGGCCAACGCCACCGTGTACCCGAAAATCTCCAGATACTCGCGGATCAGCGCGGACAATTTCTGGTCGTCGTCAATCACCAACAGGGGCGTGCTCATCGGTCTCCTATCCCCATTAAACCCCGCCCCTATGCCTTCGGGCGAACATTTACGCTCCCTTTACAATTCTCCCTTGCGCGCTCACAAAGGCTTAAACCGGGGCCCGGATACTCGGAGCATGAAGCAGCCCACGATTTTCCTTCTCCTCCTTACGGCCACTCACCTGATCGCCCAGCCTCCCGGCGGCCCACCTCCCGGAGGCGGCGGCATGCAAGGCGGCGACGGCATCTGGCGTCGCAACGCCTATTATGGAGAAATTCAGACGCTCGATACCTGTTTCGGCCACCAACCCGGCAACGGCGATTACCACTACCACGCCAACCCCGTCTGCCTCCGCGCCCAACTCGACGACAACATTGAACTCGTCCGCACAAAGCGCACGGGCAGCGCCTTCAAAGAAAAAGCCGCCCCCTGGAAACACTCCCCGATCATCGGCTGGGCCTTTGATGGCTATCCTGTTTACGGGCCTTACGGCTACTCCGATGCCAACAGCGCCTCGAGCGCCATTAAGCGAATTCGCAGCGGCTATCGGCTCCGTCAAATTGCAGAACGAACTTCGATCCCCGCTTGGTCGCTAGCCAACCACCCCGGCGTCAGCCAAACCCTGACCACCGCCCAATACGGTGCCCCCATCAACGCCGAATTCCCCCTCGGCCGTTACGTTGAAGACTTCGAACACGTCGTCGGCTTGGGCGATCTTGACCAGTACAACGGCCGCTTCGGTCTGACCCCGGAGTATCCGAACGGCACCTACGCCTACTTCGTCACCATCGCCGAAGACGGGACCGCGGCCTTCCCTTACTTAGTCGGCGGCGAATTCTACGGCACCACCAGCGGAGGCCGCGCCGCCTCCGTTCCTTCCACCGCCACCCCCTTCACCGGCACGCCGGCCACCACCCCGTCCCTCACCAGTTGGGCCACCAAAAACTCGAAGCAGGAAGTGCTCGTCGTCAATAGCTTCAACCCTGCCGCCGGTGCCAAAACCACGTGGCCGATCGACATTCCCTCCGGAGTCTCCATTGCCAATGCCGTCACCACGCCAATCCTCGCCGACACCCAGCAAATTCGCTACACCGACTCGACCGTCTACATTAACGCGAGCGGCCTCGCCAGTCATGTTATCGGCCCCTGGTTCGACCCGCTGATGAACGGCGGTAACTTCTCCAACTACCCCAAGAATCAGAACTACCAGTTGATGTTCCCCCGCACCCCGGCCCCGGCCACCACCAAGACCGCGGCCGGCCTCGGCGCCCTCGGTCTTTGGGTCAACGGCGTGGCGGTCTTCAATTTTCTCGATGGCTCCAGCTACAGCGTTGCCCGTGGCACCGACGTCGGCGGCGGCGCGGTCGCTACAACGTTCTCGAACGTCTCCTCGGCCTCCTATGAACCCGGCCCGCTCACCGCCGGCAGCCTCGTCACGGCCACCTCGTTGTTCGGGGCCGTCCTCGCCACCGGCACCGAAGCCACCTCCACTGCCGTATGGCCCACTACCCTGGCTGGGGCCACGGTCACCGTGAAGGACTCCGCCGGCACCTCTCGCCTCGCCGAACTGCTCTACGCCTCACCCGGCCAGATCAACTACCGGGTCCCGGCCGAATCCGCGATCGGTTACGCCACCGTCGTCGTCGCCGCCGGCGGGAAGTCTTATACGTCGAACATCAACATCGCCGCCGTCTATCCGAATCTCTTCATCGCTAACGCCGAAGAGGCCGCCGCGGGCCAAGTTCTCCGGTCCGGGCTTGACACCTACCTCGTCCTCTACGGCAGCGGTCGGGGCAGTGCCACCACGGCCACCGCCACCGTCGGCGGGGTTGCCGCGATGGTCGAATACGCCGGACCGCAAGGCACCTTCGCCGGACTTGATCAGTACAACATCCTGGTCCCGCGCTCTCTGGCCGGTCGAGGAAAATCGGAAGTCGTGCTTACGGTCGGTGGCCGCATCACCAACACCGTCAACGTAATCATCCCGTAGGATAGGAAACAGCCCCATGACACGCAGCACGGTTTTCTTCGTATTCGCCACGGTCTGCTTGGGCGCAATCGACGAACCCGTGTTGCAGTCCTGGCTCGTGAATCCCACCGCCAACCCCGCCCTCAAAGCCATCCTGCCCGAAGTCCACAGCGTCGAAGCCACCCCGCACGCCGTCTTCGTTCGTTCCGCCGGCCTCTCGCTGCAGTCGTTCGGCGCTCTGGAAGCCAATACCTACGAAGTCCCCTCCGGCATCCGTCAGTTCACCTTTCGCATCTCCCGCCAGCCTAAGCCTGCCACCGACCGCCCCGCCACCCCGCTCGGCATCATTGGCGCCTTCGTCACCGGCATGCCCCTGTACAACCTGGCGAGCACGGCCTCCTATCGCGACCAGAACCTTTGGCATCGCGATGCCGTTGCCGCCATCAACCTTCCCCGGCCAGCCCTGCTTAGCGCCCTCCTCGCCGCCTCCGACCGCCACTCCCCCCTGATCGGCTACGCCCTCGACGGCTACCCCATTTACGGCCCTTACGGCCCGGCCGGCCAGCGCAACCGCTCCAGCTATCAACTCCGCCGCATTACGCAGCGCACCGCCTGGCCCGACGGCACCCAACTTACTCCCGGCCAAGCCGGTCCCGCCGTGAGCGCCGAGTTCCCGCTGGGCACATTCACCGAGGACTACGAGTATGTGCCCGGCAGCGGGGATCTCGATCAGTCCAACGCCCGCTGGGCCATCACCCCCGAGTATCCGCAAGGCACCTGGGCCTACTTCCTTTCGACTAACACGACTGGCCAACTTACTTACCCTTATCTCGTCGGCCCCGTCTACCGAGGCCAGATAGACCGTGCCGCCAAGACGACCGGCTCACCTCAAGTTGGTCAGCCCTTTCCCCTTCGGTTCGATGTTCGGAATCAAGCTGGCCGCCTTCAGGTCTACCTCGAAAAGGTGCACGAAATGCCGCTTCATTTGCTCATCATCTCCGACGATCTCTCCGACTTTGCCCACGTCCACCCTACCCCCGTCCCCGGTGGCGGCTTCGCGCTCGATCACACTTTCGCCGCCCCCGGCCGGTACCATCTCTATGCCGACTATGTCGTCGCCGGCGCAGCGCCCACCGTTCAGCATACGACCGTAACCGTCTCCGGAACAGCCCCGCTTCCCACCAAACCGCCCTCGCCCGCGCTCCAGATCGAACTCACGTTCGGCGCCCCACTCCGTTCTGGCGTCGACATCCCGCTCACCGTGAAACTCCCGGTCACCGACCTCGATCCCTACCTCGGAGCCTGGGCCCACTTTGTCGTCGTCAGTGCCGACCACCAGGATTTCATCCACGCCCATCCGGAAGAAGCGATGGCGGCCAGCGGTGTGCATGATCACACTGCCGTCTCCGGCCCCAGTCCCGAGATCATCCGCACCGCCATCGGCTTCCGCCGGCCTGGAAAGTACCGTTTATGGGCACAGTTTCAAAGAGCGGGGCAGGGAATCGTACTGCCCTTCGATCTCGAGGTTGCCCCCGGCAACCCGCCTGAAGTAACCCGTTTCAAGATCCCCCAGGACGCCATCCGCGTCACAGTCTCGGCCGCCGGCTTCACCCCGGCCCGACTCGAAGTGGCTGCCGGTCGACCTGTCAGACTCGCCTTCGCCCGGCTCGACGCTCAAAACTGCGGCGGAATCGTCCAGTTCCCCGAAATTGGCCTGAAAAAAGCGCTCCCCCCGGGTCAGGTAACCCTCGTAGAATTCACCTCGCCAAAGTCGGGCGAACTCTCCTTCACCTGCGGCATGGGCATGATGCGCGGAGCGGTCGTCATCCGCTAACTTGCTCTGGTTTTATATTTCCAGTATAGTCGAATCATGACCACCGATCGTATCGTAGTTATTGGTGCCGGCCCCGTCGGTCTAGCCGCTGCGGCTCATCTGATCGAACGCGGTCTCACCCCCGTCGTCCTGGAGCGCGGAGCGGGCGTCGCGGACCACTTCCGCCAGTACGCCCACGTCCGACTCTTCTCGCCATGGCGTTACAATCTCGACCAGGCCGCCATCCGTTTGCTCTTCAAGAACGGCCACTGGACGCCGCCCGTCCTCGAAGCGTTACCGACGGCCGGGGAGATGCTCGAACAGTATCTGGAGCTGTTTGCCGCTCTGCCGGAGGTCGCCCCTACCCTTCGTCTCAACGCCCGTGTAACGGCCATCTCCCGCGAAGGCTTCGACAAGGTCAAAACCAAGGGCCGCGAAAACAGCCCATTCGTCGTCCGCTACACCAACTCGTCCGGAGCTACCGAGGAGGTTCTGGCGCGGGCGGTCATCGACGCTTCCGGAACCTGGTCCCAGCCGAATCCTTTGGGTGCCAACGGCCTGCCGGCTTTGGGCGAGGTCGAGAACCGAGACCGTATTTTCTACGGCATCCCCGACATTCTGGGCGGTGACCGAGCCCGCTACACCGGTCGCCGCGTCCTCGTCGTCGGCTCCGGTCATTCGGCGGCCAACAGCCTGCTGGCTCTAGCGGAGCTCGCCGGTACGCAGATTGTCTGGGCTCTTCGCGGCAACGATCTGTCTCGCGTATTTGGCGGGGGGACGGCGGACGCCCTGCCCGGACGCGGCCAACTCGGCTCCTCCCTTCGCTCGCTCCAGGAGCGCGGCGGCTTAGAACTAGTTACTAACTTCGGCATCACGAAAATCGAGAACGCCGGAGACACCCTCACCGTCGGCCCCATCACCGGGATCCACGAGATCATCGCCGCCACCGGCCAGCGTCCGGACTATTCGATCGCCAGCGAACTGCGTCTAAAGCTCGATCCTTGGCTCGAATCGTCGGAAGCGCTGGGCCCGTTGATCGACCCGAATTTGCATAGCTGCGGTACCGTCCGCCCGCATGGCCACCGCGAACTGTCCCATCCTGAACCCGGCTTTTACGTCGCCGGGGTGAAGAGCTACGGTCGCGCTCCGACGTTCCTGATGGCCACCGGCTATGAGCAGGTGCGCTCTATCGTCGCCGCCCTCGCCGGCGATGTCGGCGCGGCGGAAAAAGTAAGCCTTATCCTTCCCGAAACGGGAGTCTGCAACACCCAGGCCGGCGGCTGCTGTTGACCAAGCGGCCTGTCGCCGTCCTGTGCGTGACTCAGATGATCGCGTGGGGATCGCTTTACTATGCGTTCCCCGTGCTTCTCGTCGCCATCCGGGCGAGTCACGGTTGGAGTCAGCCGGAGATGATCGGGGCCTTTTCGGTCAGCATCCTCGTCTCCGGCCTTTGCGCGTTTCCCGCGGGTAAATTCATCCAGCGCCGGGGCGGACGGGTGGCGATGTCGGCCGGATCTTTTGCCGCGGCGTTGGCGTTGGCGTGGGTCGCTTGGTCGCCCACGCTGGCGGTTTTCTACGCGGGCTGGGCCTTGGCCGGCGCCGCCATGTCGCTCACTTTGTACGAGGCGGCGTTTTCGGTTTTGGCCGCTACCTACGATGCCGATTATCGCCGAGCGGTCACGACGGTCACCCTCGCCGGCGGCCTCGCCAGCACTGTCTTTTGGCCGCTCACCGAACGCTTGGCCGTCTGGCTCGGTTGGCAACAGACCCTGCTCGTCTACGCCGGCCTCCACCTGCTTGTGTGCCTACCTCTTCATCTGGGCGGTCTCCCCCCATACGAGCCGCCCCAATTGACTTCCGCCGCCAAGCCAAAGGTCTCGATTCTCAGCGTCTATCGCCGACCGGAACTGGCCCTGCTCGCCGCCAGTTTCACCGCCAACGCCATCGTCTTTTCCGTCGTTTCGGTTCATCTGCTGCCGCTTCTGACCGCAAAAGGACTCTCTCTGCAGCAGGCTGCCTGGCTAGCGGCCACTGCCGGCCCGATGCAGGTGCTCGGCCGTATCGTCGAGTTCACCTTTGGAGACCGCTGGCGGGTCGTGCAGACCGGCACCGTGGCGATGGCCCTTCTGCTACCGGCCCTCTTCGGCCTTGCGCTGGCTGATTCGTGGTTGCCGATCGCCGTCAGCGTCGGCTTCTATGGCATCAGCAATGGCATCATGACCATCGTCAAGAGTCTGAGCACGGTTGAGCTCTTCGGGCGGGAGAACTACGGATCCGTCAATGGGGCCATTGCGGCCCCGGCCCTCATCACGCGCTCGCTCGGGCCGCTCGGGGTCTCTTTCCTGTCAAGTTACTTCGCCGTACTCTTCCTCCTCATCGCGGTCGCCACGCTCTCCCTTTACCTCTACCGCATGGCTTTTCGTCAAAAACTTTCCAAAAAGCTGTAAAACGCGAGCGCCACCAACACCTGATCGCACTCGACATACTCGACGGCCGCATGAGCCCGGTCGATGCTGCCCGGCCCAAAGATCAAACTCGGCACCCCCGCCCGCGCCAACTTACTAGCGTCGCTGCCAAAGGGCACCCCCGCCAACTCGCCGTCGAACCCTAAGCCACGGAGCACCTGCTGCGCCACTACAGCCACGGCCTCCGACTCGCCCGTCTCCAAGGGTCCATCCGCTAAATAGGGAGCTTCCATCTCGACCGCTGTCCCCAATCGCGCGCCCATCGCCGCCCAAACCGCCTGCGGTTCCTCCCCGGGAATCAACCGCCGATCGATGGTGATCTCGCACCAGTCCGGCACAAAGTTGACCTGCTCTCCGCCTCGGATCAACCCAACGTTCAAAGTCGCCGGCCCCAGCAGCGGATGCGTTACCGCCGCGAGTTCGTGGCCCACTTTCTCGATCTCGGCTAAGATCCGTCCCATGTTTTGAATCGCGTTCACTCCCAGGTGTGGTTTGGCGCTATGCGCCGCTTTGCCCTTCGTTCGCAACCGCCACCGCAACACCCCCTTGGCCGCCCGCACCAGCCGCAACTCGGTCGGCTCGGCCACAATTGCCGCAGTCGCCCACAGCCCGTCACAAAGCCGTGTCACGCCCATGAATGTATACTCTTCATCCACCACCGCCGCCAGCCAAACCTCGCACGGCGGCACGAAGCCTCGCTCCTTCAAGTCCGCCAGGGCGTGCATCATCGTCGCCAACCCGGCCTTCGTATCGCATGATCCCCGGCCATACAGCCGCCCTTCGCGAACCTCCGGCACAAACGGCGCGATCGTCATCCCGCTGACCGAAACGGTATCCATATGCGCTTCCAACACCACGCGCCGCTCCGGATTCCGCCCCGGAAGCCGCGCAATCACGTTCCACCGCCCTGGCAGCACCTCCTGCCGAAAGGTCTCGATGCCGCGCTGGGCAAAGAACGCTTCGACGTACAGCGCCACCCCGGCCTCGCCCACCCCGCCGTCGTACGCCGGGTTCACGCTATCGATGGCCACTAACTCCGCCAACGTTTCCAGTACTGTCATCCGTTCCACTCCACTTCCTTAACCGTCCCCACCATCATCCAATACGTCACCGCCCCGACGAGCATCACCCCCGCCGCCGCCCAGAACGCCAGCAAAAACGAACCGGTCACCGAGACAATCCAACCCGTCAAAAGCGGGGAAACCACCCCGCCCAA
Organism: Acidobacteriota bacterium; assembly: GCA_026394015.1. GTDB lineage: Bacteria > Acidobacteriota > Terriglobia > Bryobacterales > Bryobacteraceae. The sequence continues at coordinate 261 of JAPKZA010000554.1, read as the reverse complement.
ATTCCCCACCGCGTTCTGGACCCCGGTCCAACGACCCGCGGCCAGCGGCCCCGCCAGAGTTTGCGTGATCGCCCAAACGTTCGACGTGAACAAACCCAAACACGTACACGCCGCCGTGATCAAACCCACCGACAGCGTCGGACTTTCCACCACCGGCACCGGCAAAATCACCAAGGCGCAGAGCACAAGTCCGCTCACCGCATAGGCCATCCGCACCCGGCTCACCCCCCGTCCCGCCCGAATCAAGCGGTCCGAACTCCA
>JAPKZA010000528.1 GCA_026394015.1 Acidobacteriota bacterium | reverse complement strand
GCGGCTTGCCTTTTTTCATCAGGATGATGAGACGGCCGGAGGTGCCGGTGGGAGCGAGGGAGGGGTCGAGGGTGACTTCGATGGAGGCGGCGGAGATCGCGAAGGGGAGCAGCAGAAGGAGAAGAGTTTTCATGGGATTTTACGAGGACGGCTCTGAATCTGTTGGATGGCCGCGGCGGCGGCGCGTTGCACGGCAGTAGGGTATTTTTCGCTTTCGAAGACGTGGAGGGCGTCGGAATCGACGGGAAGGCCGATGCGGCTGAGGGAGTCGAGCGCGGCGGTCTGCCAGTGGTCGGCGAGGGCGACATCGGCGATCCGCTGACCGGGCTTGAGCGCGTCGCCGCTTTGGACGTAGCGCTTCAACAGTCGACCGGGCCAAGGGGCCCCGAGCGGGGTGCCGTTGTAGGTGCCGAGTTCGTCGCTCGTCTCGACCCGGGCCCCTTCGGCCAAACGCCATTGGATGTGGCCCACTTCGGAGGCGAACAAGGTGACCGGCCGGAGGGAGGCGAGCAAGACCGACCGTGCGGCAATGGGTTCGTTCCGTTCCAGGGCGAGAGCGGCGTTGAGCCGGACCCAGGGCGACACGTCTTCCAGTTGGCTCGTGGCCGGGGCCCAATGGGCGACGACGGCGCGGACGGCGGGGTCGGAATAGCCGCGGAGAGCGGGCAGCCGAGCGTGGGGGCCAGTGATTTGGCTCATCGCCCGCCGAATGCGATGCGGCGGCTGGGCGGGGTCAAGGAAGCGATCCACCTGCCAGGAGGTGAGGGGAAGGCCGGGAATTCGGGCGTCCCAGTACAACCAGGCGGTGGCAGCCAGGAGAATGGACAGAAGGATTCGGAGGGCCAAGCTTGCAGCGTAGCACGCGGATTTGCCAAACTCAGGTGTTCCATGAAGCTGCTTTTCGTAATCGCGATGGTTTGCCTGCCGACGGCGGCGCAGACGGCGCTGCCTGCCGAGAAGTTGAGCTATAGAGTGGAATGGCGCATGGTGAACGCCGGTACGGCCGTGGTGAGTACGAACACGACCCCGACCGGCACCTTCCTGCAGATGCACCTGCATTCGTCGGGTCTGGTATCGCGGCTGTTCAAGGTGAACGACAACTATACGGTTACGCTGAATGAGAATTTCTGCGCGCAATCTTCGAAATTGCAAGCCGAGGAGGGAGACAAGCGCCGAGAGACGACCGTAGTGTGGAAGGGGAATCGATCCCGGTATGTGGAGAAGGACCTGCTAAAGGGTGCTGTGGCGCTGGAGCGGGAGCTGGAAGTTTCGGCGTGCGTGCACGACATTTTAGGCGCGTTAACTCTGCTGCGGAAACAGACGGTGGAGGTAGGGCAGGACATTCGACTGCCCGTCAGCGATGGCAAAAAGTTCGTCCAGGCCCGCATCCAGGCCCAGGAAAAGGAAAAGATCCGCACGCCGGCGGGGCAGTTCAGTGCGATCCGCTACGAGGCATTTCTTTTCAACGACGTGATCTACAAGCGCGAAGCGCGGCTCTTTGTGTGGATTTCGGACGATGCTCGCCGGTTGCCGGTGCAGATTCAGGTCCGCATGAAGTTCCACATCGGTACAGTGACGCTGCAATTAGATAAAGTAGAGCCATGAAATGGATTGGTCTGCTGTTGTGCCTCGGCACGGCAGCGTTTGCACAGAACCGGGCTCAGTTGAATGCGCCCGACGGATTGGCGTTGGCGGAACGGATCGTACAGTTGACCGAAGCGACCTCGCTGACGGCGCCAGGACTCGTCCGCGCGGCGACGCCGATTCTCGAGAATTTGAAAGAGGACTTTAAGAGCGCCCGGGTGGTGAACCGGCTCTCCCTGAGCGTGACGCAAGCGCTGTTGACCGACGCCAAGGGGTACCTGGCGCTGGCGGACGGGGTGCGCAAGCCGTTCCCGTTCCCGGAAGAGGGGCGCAAGCAGTTTGCCGAGTTGCGAGACGGCGTAAGCCGTTTGGAAAGCCATTTCCAGGCGCTGGTTGAGTCGACCGAAGCGCAACTGCGGGGGGCGGACCGCGATAACCTGCGCCGCTATGCCGAGGCGAATGGAACCCAGGCGGGTCCCGTGGCGGGCAAGCCGCGGGTGCTTTTTTATGGCGATTCGATTACGGACGGCTGGCGGCTGAACGAGTATTTTCCCGAGCGGGACTACGTGAACCGAGGGATCAGCGGGCAGATTACGGGCGAGATGCTGGGGCGAATGCAGGCCGATGTGATCGCGCACCATCCGCAGGCGATGCTGATTCTGGCGGGCACGAACGATATCGCTCGCGGGGTGGCGGTGGGTACCATCCAGAACAACCTGACGATGATCGCCGACCTGTGTGAGTTTCACAAGATCAAGGTGATTCTGGCGAGTATTCTGCCGGTGAGCGATC
>JAPKZA010000165.1 GCA_026394015.1 Acidobacteriota bacterium | reverse complement strand
GGGGAGGGCGAGGGACACTTCCAATTATAAGCGGTCTCTTTTGCCATTTCTAGTCATTTAAGGCTATTATGATGAAAACACTAAGGAAACCGAGCTCAACGCTACAAGCATGATGGCAATTTCTGGACGGGCTCTAGTTACTAGAATCTGGCCGCGAGACCCACCCGAATCGCCCGCGGAGAACCCGGTGAGATGTTCGTGTTGCTATCCGCGTTCAAGTAATACCGGCGGTCAAGTAGGTTCTCGACATTTGCCTGCAGCCGAACCTTCTCGGTCAGCGGGAAGAACACGGCAGCGTCGACCCTGGTGTAACTCGGAATAACAACCGAATTATCGATCGTCGCAAACATATTGGAACGATTCGTGACTCCCAAGCCAGCTCCCAGTCGTGGTAGCAGCCGGTAGTTATTCCACAGCGAGAACACATGGTGAGCCACCTGCCCCACCTGAGTTCCCGCCCTTGCTGCGATCGTGGCCTGAGTGACGAAAGCGTCCTGATAGGCATAACCGCCCGCAATTTGCCACTTTCGAGTTACCGAGCCCGTCGCTCCGACCTCAAATCCATTTGTCCGCTGGCTGCCGGTCTGGATGATCCTGGTCGGGTCGTTCGGATCCGTGGATCGAGTATTCGTGCGGTCGAGGCGATACACGGCCGCCGTCAACGCCAGGTTCCGCGAAGCCTCCCACTTGACTCCGGCCTCGTAGTTAGTGAACTTCTCCGGTTTCACCTGCTGGGTAATTGTAGTGAGCGACGAAAACTGGTCGCCGGAACTCGGCAGATACGACACGCTGTAGTTGGCATAGACCGATACCGGATCCACGGGCCGGAAAATGACCCCGGCGCGCGGAGACACCAAATTGTCGATGCGCCGCAGGTTATCTCCGTTGCGGTTGTTACGATATTGCAAATCGAATCGGTCGAAACGAATCCCGCCGATGAACTGCACGAAGCGGGAAAGCCGCACTTGGTCTTGCAGATAGGTCGCGCCCAGGTTCAGCTTCAAGTGGTTATTCGCGTCCGTCGCGCTTTGTCGAAACGCAACCGGAGTGGAGATCACGGGATTCGAAAACGGCACTTGTAGCGAGGTGGCTGTATTGTCGAAATAACCCGTGCTCCGGAAGTTGTCCGTCAACTGGCGCCCAACCTCAACGCCGCCCAGCAAAGTGTGGCGGATCTGGCCCGTCATTACCGTGCCGCTGACGTCGGTTTGGTTAAACATGTTCAGCCGCTCGGTGGCGTTGTTGTAAGCGCTCAAAGCAACGAGACTCTTATCGGCCGACGCAACCCCGGGTACATAGTTCTGGTAGAAACGGTCATAAGCGCCAAACTGCGTCCGGTTCCGAATCGAGACCCGACCGATTTGATGGTCGACCATCACGGAGCCCAGGCTCACTCCCGCCCGGACACGCCCGTCGCTGGGATTGCCATAGTACGTATCGATCGGCACCGCTGCCGGTCGCCCACCAAAAGAAGTTACCCCCCGATCCGAAACCCGCCGGTCATGAAAGTTCTCGTAGCCCAGCGTGATCTTCGTCCGCGACGTCGGCGAAAATGTGGCGGTGGGGCTAATCCCGTAGCGCTCCAGATTGACGTACTTTCGAAAACTGTCTGAGTTTTCATAAACCCCGTTCAGACGAAAGGCTATCTTCTCGCCCACAGGCTGATCGAAATCGACCGCGAAACGCTTGTTGCCGAAGGAACCACCCTGCAACGAGACCTCACGCAACGGGCTAAAACCGGCCTCCTTCGTCACCCGGTTGATGACACCGCCCCCGCCGCCGCGGCCAAAGATCATGGCGTTGGGACCCTTAATTGCTTCCACCCGCTCCAAATTATACAGATCGCGATAGTACTGAACGTCGTCGCGCTGGCCGTTCACGAAGAAGTCGGCCGAGGTACTATTCCCGCGGATGATCATTTGATCCCGGTTGTTTTCGCCCTGATGCGCCGTAATTCCGGGAATATAACGCACCACATCGGCGATGCTCATCATCATTTGATCCCGGATAAGTTCCTTTGAAATCACCGTCACCGATTGGGGAATATCGCGAAGGGGGGTTAGCGTTCGAGTGGCCGTAGCCGTCGCGGCGGTCAGGTAACCAGCGCTCTCGACAACCGTAACGGTGGATTGCTGCGCCGATACGGTCAGGACAAACTCCAGAGAAGGGTTGGCACCTTCTTCCGGTAAACGGATAGACCGCGACGCATTGGAAAAGCCCTCTGCGGCGACGCGGATCGAGTAGGGTTGCAGACCCAATTCGAGGGCGAACTCACCCGTCGGCCCGGACACGGTTGACGCAACGACCGAAGCGCCTTCGGAGACGGCGGTAATCCGCGCCCCGGCAATTGGAGCCAGCGCCGGATCAAGAACCTTGCCCCGGAGTAGGACCGACGGACTTTGTGCGGATCCATCCGGCACAAGGCCGGCCACCAAGGCGAAAAGAAGCAAAAGAGAAATTGAGACGCGTGGCATCCAGACCTCCAAGAAGGGTAAATAGGTTGACAAAGAGTTGCAGCAAGGGTTTGCGGCAAAGCCCACCCTCGCGCGTTACTGGCTGTACACAAGACGACCTACGGGTGTCATTGGCCAAAAGCCATGCAAATCGACGCTTCGTTCGATCTGCGACTACTTTAGTCCAGATTAGCGTCGCGCCCGTGAGGTGTCAAGCTCTATTTGCAAACGATTTGCATATCAGGCCCCTCCGCGCCGCGCCGCCGAACTCGTCATCCGCTGCCTCCGCCACATCAGCGAACGCTTCGATCGTCCCGACGAAATCCGCAACGCCGACATCGAACTCTCCCGCTCGCTCCGGCGTTAATTGCAACCGCACCCCTTAGCGGGATCTCGGTTCCCCCTTCGTCGCGTCATCAGCCCAGTAAGACAAAACCACCCTGACTCAAATGAAATCGCCTGCTTCCCGGTAAGCGGCGCGAAGCTCCGCCATGTCGTGTGCAAACCAGTCACACATCCAGTCGTGATATGCCGTTGCGGCACGGCTACCGCCGTGCAGCGCCTGCTGGGCAGCCATCCGGGCCGACATCACCGCGCGTAAGACACCGTGAGATCCGGACGGATCGAGCACACCCGCCGAGTCCCCGAGCAGAAACCATCCATCGTCCGCCATCCGCTTAAGTAACATCGGCTCCACGAGTCATACCCACCTCCCTGCCTCGAACCGAAGTCGGCCGTTTCGGATGCCGCTCCAGCCGACTGACGGTCGTCCACTGAAAGCGCCCTGGACCAATCTCAGCCACCCACGTCCAGCCGCCTTTGGTCTTTCGAATGGAGGGTGTGGGTTCGTCACAAACTCCGTCCACGTAGCCGAAGCGAGCAATCAGCCGGGACGAAAACCGCCACACGGGATATGACAACCAGCGAGCGAGCCTATGCCCGCCCCCGGTTCCGTCAAAAACCCAATCCGCCGCCAGGCACCCCTTTGTCTTGTCTTCGCTGGTCGCGGCCCGGTGAAACCCTTGGAGCAGTTGTTCGGCGACGCTGACTTCGGGATGCTCCCGGAGGACCGAGTCGAGATTTCGTTGGACAGCCAGCGTTTCGACGTCGCAGGCTCGTTGATAATCGAACAGTTCGGTGGTCATCTGCCGAACGATGGCGTGCTCGCATTCGGCGTGAGGCTTGTACTGCCGGACGTGCTTCAGATGAAGCCGGACGAAGGATTCCCGCTCGTCGGTTGAGTACAAGGTGTCGCATTCCGGAAAGACTTCTTTGTGCACTTTGATGTGCTTTCCGGTGGTAATCGCGTTCATTGAGCTGGCGTACTTGCCCAAGGGTGAGATGGGGCCGCGGCTCTTGCGCCCGTTCTCGCGGGCCAATTCGGCGCGCCGATTCTTCTGTTCGTCTGTCATGGTGGACTCCCGGTTTAAAACTAAAGGAGAGAAAGGGGCAGTCCAGAGACAGCTTTTTTGTAAGTGATTGATTTCGGGGGAAATATAAATCTCAACACCCTGACCGACGAGTTTGCGGGTGCGTTTCGTAACGAGAACTTCCTGGAATCAAGTGTCGATGGCATCGATTTCTTTACCGGCCAATGCCAGGCGCGATGGCGTTTTCATACGGCCTTCTAGACCGCGTAGGAGGCACTATGGACGCGATGGACAGAATGTTGAGAGAGATCCTCCGGCAGGCGGCGGTTTGGCTGACCGGCCAATTTGTACCGGATCCGGTGTAACGGTTGCGCGGGCCTGTTTGGAGAGGGTGGTAGCGGAGACGAATCCGCAGAATCCATTGGAAGCGTGGCCGGGGTACACGGCGTTGGGCGGGATTTTGCAACTGCGGCTGGGAAATGGGAAGGTGAAGCAGCGGTGCTACAACTGACGGGGGCAGCAGACGGAGTTGCGATTGGGGGGCGTGTATACGACGAACTGCGTGCGGGAGAGCGGGGATCTGTTTCGAGCGGTGTTGGGATATGGGACGACGGCGAACAATAGGAATGTGATGAGCCAGCAGGTGGAGGCGCGGAAGGATGATCAGACGTTTTTGACGCTGGCGCAGAGTTACAGTGACGGTTTGAGCCGGTTGTCCGGGGTGGGGGAGACGGGCGGGACGGCGTGGTCGCAGACGTTCAGTTATGACCGGAAGGGGAATCAGACGGTGACGGCGACGTTTCCGATGACAGGGATGGCGGGGAATCTGTTGGACGGGTATGATTTAGGGACGAACCGGTTGAGGAAGTACAACGATAGAACGAATCTGCCGACGGGAGTTTATGATGCGGCGGGGAATCTGGCGAATCACCGGGATTTGGGGGCGGTGGGTTATGATGCGGAGAACCGGATGACGCAGGTGACGGCGGGGGCGGTCAGCAATTATCGGTATGACGGGGAGGGGCGGCGCGTTCGGCGGGAGACGGGGGAGTGGCCAACTGGCGGATTCCGTTTTAGCGGCCAAAGAAAGCTCAGCGGCAGGAGTCCTTGCGGTACTGGACGCGGTTGACACGAACGGTGCCGCCATCGGGATAGGAGAAGCGGACGCGGAAGTCGCCGACGCGGAGACTGTACTCTGGCGGCTCGATGCCCTGGAGCTTCTTGATGTTCCCGGCGCTGGCTTGGGAGAGGCGCTGGAGGGCGGCGGCGATGCGCAAGCGGGTGGCGCGGTCGAGCCCCGCCAGATCGGCCTTGGCCTGATCGGTGAGGACGAGCTTCTTCACGAAGGGTCCCGGTAGTTGGTGACTTCCTCCATGGTGAAGCCGAGTTCGGTGACGACCTGTTCGAAGGGAGTGCCCTGGTTGTGCTTGAACCACTCGCGGGAGGCTTCGATTTCGCGGAGCTCTTCCTCGGTGACGGGCTCGTCGTCGATCTCGGCGGTGGCCAGGGCGCGGTCGAAGGGATCGAGCATGACTTCCAATACCCCAACGACGGCGGAGAGCTTTTCCGGGGCCAGACGTTCGATCATGCCATGTGCTTGCTGCTTCTGCTGTTGAGTAAGTTCGGTGTTCATGGTGTCTTCCTTCATTCCTTCCGACGTTTACAGTTCGTCCATTACGCGGCTGACATTGGAGCGCCTGACGAGGCTATCGCGCACGATCACAAGAGCCTTCTGATCTGCATCGGAAAGTTGATCGACTTTCTGGCACATCCGGGGCAACACGGGGTTGTGGATGCGCGCCTCGCCGACATTCGATTCCTGTCGGCCAGCCCACTCGTCGAGGCTGAGGTTGAGGATGTCTGCGATTTTGACAGCCGTGGCAAACTGCGGGACAGCGTCGCCGATTTCCGGCGGGTGTAAGCGCGAGGGCTGACGGCGAGGAGTTCGGCCACACGGGTCTCCGTGATCTTGCAGGCCATGCGGGGCTGACGAAGCCCTTTCAGGAACACGCGCACAACGGACTCGCTTCGGAACGGCAGTATGGGCGAGCTCCTTGCCCGTCGGTGCCGTGCCTGAGCGGCCTGTGCGCTTCCATCTCCATGATGGAACTTGAGCACGGCTGGCACCGCACCCACACACCCGAATCCGACGGGCTTACACCCACGACAGGCGAAGCCGATGCCGCTACCTGGATTCGGGCACAGCAACAACGAGGCGACCATACCGTACTGATCCCGAAGAGGAAATAGTGGGAAAGCACCAATCCTCTATCAGTTTTTTCGCGACGTCTGAAGATCTTCGATCGCTCTTGTCCTCAATCGAAGCAAAGGCCGAGCTTCAAGACGTTGCATGTGGCCTATTCGCCTCTATCACTGCGATTCAGAAGCGTCGCACCCGGGTAGGCCGGGACCAAAGGAGAAGGAACCTGCGACGGCGTGGCCCGGTGATGCAAACTGAAGAAGTTCAGGCAGCGGAAGTAGGCCGAATGTTCAGTGGTGCGGCTCCAGTCAGCCCGTTCAAAAGC
>JAPKZA010000061.1 GCA_026394015.1 Acidobacteriota bacterium | reverse complement strand
GGCCCTCTCGGCGGTCAACGGCCGCATTTATACCTCCCAGAACGGCATCGGGCTCCAGGAAATCGTCGGCAATACCCTCCAAAATCTCCCCGGCGGCGAGGCCTATAAAGATTCGATCAAACTCTTCTTACACCGCTACGACGACCAACGCATCCTCGTCTCCGTCCGCGAAGGGCTCCTCACCCTGTACGACGGAGTAAAGGTCACCCCCTTCCCTACCCAGGTCGACGATTTCCTCAAGACCGCCCAGGTCTACACCTCCACCCCGCTGCCCGATGGGTCGCTCTGCCTCACCACCCTACGCCAGGGAGCGGTGATCATCGATCGCCAAGGCCGCCTGCTCCGCACGTTAAATCAAGGAGCCGGACTTAGCTCGGGCAATGTCCTGTTCGCCCGGCCGGACCGCGACGGAGCCCTCTGGTTTGGGTTGGGCACAGGCATCGCCCGCGTCGCCATCCAGTCGCCCGTCGCCACTTTCTCCCGCGCTTCATTCACCGGAATGCTCCGCTTCGAAGACAAGATTTATGCAGCCCTGGGTGCCGGGTCCGGAGGCTCCATCGGCGTACTCGAAGCCGATCCCCAAACGGGCCTGCCCCTTATCCGGGACATTGTCCCTTCCCCCTCACAGACCCACTACCTCTTGCGTTTTATCGATCCCGCCCCCTCCGCTCCGCCCCAACTCCTCACCGCCGGAACGAACGGAGTCATACGAGTCGTCCAAGGCCGCACCACGTTCATCAATCAACTCGGCATCGGCCGTTCGGCGTACGTTCTCCTACAGTCGCAAAAGAATCCGAACCGGGTCTTCATGGGCCTGGATGGCGGCCTCGGCTCCCTCCGTTGGGAGCGGGGCCAGTGGATCGACGAAGGTCGGCTGCCGAACTTCCCAGACCCCGTTCGCACCATTGAGGAGCTACCGGACGGATCGGTTTGGGTCGGCACCGGCGCAGCGGGCGCTGCCCGCCTCACGGTGCCGGATTCCGGTGTCGCCGCCGCCACGGTGGAGCGTTTCCCACTTAGCCAAAAGCCGCTGGAATCACGGGTCGTCCAAGTCGCGCGAGAGCTCTTTGCCTACACCCTTCCCTGCGAGAACATTCTCCGCTGGGACCCCGCCACCCTCCGCTTCGTCACCGATAATCGCTTTCGCCTCGCGCTCCCCAACTCGCGAGAAATGATCATCAACCTCCGCCCGCTCGCCACCGGCAGCGTTTGGTCCAACAGCCAGTATTTCGGCCAAGCCCGGCAAGGTCTTTTCTCGCCGCAGCCAGACGGCTCCTATCGCCTCGACGAAGATCGCTTCCACGACCTCAGCGACTTCGATGACCCCGGTGTCTTCGCCGAAGCGGACGGCAAGCTGTGGGTTGGATACGGCGGCGGACTCTGGCGTGTCGACACGACCGCCCCGTCTACTCCCCTGCGGCCCTTCTCCACCTTTATCCGGCGCGTCGCCACCGGTGCCGACGAAACTCTCTTCGGCGGCTTCGCCACCGGCTCCAGCAGCCGCCCCGAACTCGACTTTAGCCGCAATTCGCTCCAATTCGCCTTCGCGGCGCCCGTTTTCGACGCGGAGCCCAACTTCCGGTACCTCCTCGAAGGCGCCGACTCCAACTGGTCCGGCTGGTCCAAACAAAAGCAGGCTAACTATGGCGGCCTAGCCCCCGGCTCTTACCGCTTCCGCGTCCAAAGCCGCACCCGTGATGGCCGCCTCGGCGAAGAAGGCCTCTATCCCTTCACCATCCTGCCGCCCTGGTATCGCTCCTGGCCCGCCTACGTCGCGGTCGCCCTCTTGCTCGGCCTCGCCATCTGGGCCGGCCGCCGCCGCATCATCGCAGGCGAGCGGGAAAAATCCCGCCGTGCCACCGCCATCCTCGAAGCCACCGTCGCCGAACGCACCAAACAAATCTCCGAACGCGCCGCCGAACTCTCTACCGTCAACCGCATCACCCAAGCCATCTCCTCCCAACTCGATCCCGCCCGCCTCGTCGACCTCGTCGGCCAACAGATCCGCGACCTCTTCGATGCCCCCATCGCCTACATCGCCCTGCTCGACCGCCCCACCATGATGCTCCACTTCCCCTACAGCTTCGGCGAGGAAGCCGCCGAGTCCCGTCCTTTCGGCGAAGGCATCACCTCCCGCATCATCCGCACCGGAGAACCCATCCTCATCAATGAAGACGTGCGGGGCACCACCGCCAGCCTCGGCGTCCAAAACCTCGGTCGCAAGGCCGCCTCTTACCTCGGCGTGCCCATCCCCTCCGGCGGCGAAACCATCGGCGTCCTCAGCGTCCAAACCGTCGAGGAAGGTAACCCGTTCACCGAAGCGGATCAGAAGCTCCTCTCCACCATCGCCACCTCTGTCGGCGTCGCCTTCCACAACGCCCGCCTCTTCGAAGACGCCCGCCTCGCCCGTCTCGCCGCCGAACAGGCCGACGAAGCCAAAAGCACCTTCCTCTCCACCGTCAGCCACGAACTCCGCACCCCCCTCACCTCCGTCCTCGGCTTCGCCAAAATCATCCGCCGCCGCCTCGACGAAGTCCTCTTTCCCCTCATCCCCGAAGACGACAAGAAAGTCCTCCGCGCCAAGAAACAGGTCTCGGAAAACCTCGATATCGTCGTCGGCGAAGGCGAACGCCTCACCAAGCTCATCAACGACGTCCTCGACCTCGCCAAAATCAACGCCGGCAAGTTCACCTGGAACATGGGCGAAGTCTCCCTCACCACCGTCGTCGAACGCGCCATCGCCGCCACCTCCTCTCTCTTTGAAGCCAAAAACATCGCCCTCGTCTCCCACCTCCCGCCCACCCCCCTCATCACCGGCGATAGCGACCGCCTCATCCAAGTCGTCATCAACCTCCTCTCCAACGCCGTCAAGTTCACTGACGCCGGCACCGTCACCTGCGCTGTCGCCGTCCGCGCCGGTGAACTGCTCGTCAGCGTCCAGGACTCTGGCATCGGCATCAAGCCCGAAGACCAGCCCAAGGTCTTCGAAAAGTTCAAACAAGTCGGCGACACCCTTACCGACAAGCCTCAGGGCACCGGCCTCGGCCTGCCGATCTCGAAAGAGATCGTCGAATACCACGGCGGCCGCCTCTGGGTGGAAAGCGAGCTCGGCAAAGGCAGCACGTTCTTCTTCACCCTCCCGCTCAGCGGCGAAAAACTCGCCCCCTCCTTCGATATCGAAGCCCTGGTCCGCCAACTCAAGGAGTCCGTCGCCGTCCATCGGCCCCGCCCCAACTCGGTCCTCGTCGTCGATGACGACGCCAACATCCGCGCCGTCCTCCAACAGGAGTTCACCGAAGCCGGCTATCCCGTCCGCCTCGCCGAAAACGGCCGCGTAGCCCTGGAAATGGTCCGCCAGGAAGCCCCCGGCCTCATCATCCTCGACGTCATGATGCCCGAAATGAATGGCTTCGACGTCGCCGCCGTCCTCAAGGGCGACCCCGCCACGGCCGACATCCCCATCATCATCCTGTCCATCGTCGAAGACAAAGAGCGCGGCTTCCGCCTCGGCGTCGACCGCTATCTCACCAAACCCATCGACACCGAAGCCCTCTTCCGCGAAGTCGGCACGTTGCTCGAACAAGGCAAATCCCACAAGAAAGTCCTCGTCGTCGATGAGGATAGCTCCACCATTCGCACTCTTTCCGAAGCGCTCCAGGCCCGCGGCTACCACGTCGTCGAGTCGAACGGCCTCGAACTCTTCTCGAAGGCCGTTGCGGCCAAACCCGACATCATCGTTTTGAGTTCCCTCCTTTCGTCCAGCGACGGCGTTCGTGCCCTCCGCTTCGAAAAAGGACTCGAAAACGTCCTCTTCCTCATCCATCAGTAAACAGCGCCCGATGAAAAAAATCCTTATTGTCGACGACGAACCCCATCTTCGCAGCCTCATCAGCCAAGCGCTTGAAGAACTCGAAGACGATGGCGTGGAGCTCTTCACCGCCGCCAACGGCGAAGAGGCCCTCGCCCTCATCCAAGCCGAGCTACCCCAACTCGTCTTCCTCGACGTCATGATGCCCAAGAAGAATGGCTTCGACGTCTGCCAAACCGTCAAGCACGAACTCGGGCTCACCGATGTGAAGATCATCCTCCTCACCGCCAAGGGTCAGGAGTTCGACCGCCAGCGCGGCCAGCAAGTCGGCGCCGATCTCTACATCACCAAGCCCTTCGATCCGGACGACCTTCTCGCCAAGGCTCGCCAGTTCCTGGGGTTGTAAGTGCCGCCTCCCACCCTTACCTCCCTGCTCAAGCCCCGTTCGGCCTCCTCCGCCGCCGTCTCCCGTCTGCTCGCCGGGTTCGATGGACCCATCGGCATCGAGGACCTCACCGGAAAGCTGCTCGCCGGCCAACCCAACCCCGGCCTTCATCGCTCCCCCATCGAACTGGATCAAACCGTTCTGGGCGTAGTCATCGCCGACCGCCCCGAACCCGCCAGCGCAGTCGCCGCCCTCATCAACTATCTCCTTTCCCGCGAGAACGAGCACCGCGCCCTCTCCGCCGAAGTCCTCCACCTCTACCGCGAGGTGAACGTCATCGAACGCCTCGCCGAGCAACTCACCGCCCTCCTCGACCTCGCCTCGGTCGGACAGTCCGCCCTCCACCAGGCCCGCCAACTCATCGCCGCCTCGCAAGCCTGCGTCCTTATTTTCGATGCCGCCTCCCACGAGCTTCGCCCGGTCGCCACTTTCGGCGTCCCCTCCGCCGAACTCCTCGCCGCCGCCGACGCCGCCCACCACCACATCGGCGAGATCAGCGAAGCCGGCCCCCACTCCCTCCTCTGCGTTCCCCTCCGCGCCAAGCAACGCTCGGTCGGCGTCATCGCCCTCGCCAACCCCTCCGCCGCCCCCTACTTCAGCCGGGACTTGAAACTGCTCAATTCCATCGCTCTCCAAACCGCCGCCGCCATCGAAAACGCCCTCCTCTGCGCCGAGATGGTCGACGCCGTGCGCAACCGCGAGCAACTGACCTTTCTGCAGAAGGAACTCGACACCGCCCGCGCCATCCAGCTCTCCCTCATTCCCCGGGTCTTCCCTCCCTTCCCCGATCGCCTCGAGTTCGACCTCCACGCCCAGATGACCGCCGCCCGTTCCGTCGGTGGCGATTTCTTCGATTTCTTCCTGATCGAGCCGCATCGTCTCGGCATCGTCATCGGCGATGTCTCCGGTAAAGGAATCCCTTCGGCCCTCTTTATGGCCGTCACCCGCACGCTCATCAAAACCATCGCCCTCGAAGGTCTTCGCCCCGAGCAGTGTTTACGGGAGGTGAATCGAGCCCTCGTCCGGGAGAAGGCCTCCAGCATGTATGCAACTTGCTTCTATGGCATCTTGAACACCCGCACCGGAGCCTTCCAATACTGTAACGGCGGCCACAACCCGCCCTTCCTGGTTCGCGCCTCCGGCGAAGTGGAAGCCGACGCTTTCGCGAGCGGCGGCTTACCTCTCGGGCTCTTTGAGGGCCCCCCCTATACCGGTGCCACCCTCCTGCTCGAACCCGGCGACTGCGTCTTTCTCTATACCGATGGCGTACCCGAAGCCAACAACCTCGCCGAGGAAGAGTTTGGCGAGGAGCGCCTGACGACCGTCCTTCACGCTCACCACCAAAGCTCCTGCCGCGCGATGATCGACACCGTCAGCCAGCACCTCGCCGAATTCTCCGGCGATGCCCCCCAGTTCGACGACATCACCATGCTCGCCCTCCGCCTCCTCGCCCCCGGCTAACCCTTTTTCTCAAACACCGCATCCACCGCCAAACTAGCCCCGCCAAACATCGGCAGCGGTACGCCCGCCCCACTCCCGTACGTCACGGGACCCGCCCCCTGCCGCACCACCCGAATCGTCCGCAACTCCGGATCCACCACCCAAAACTCTTCGCAGCCATTTTCCAAACACAGCCGTTCCCGGTCAAACATCTCCGCCGCCGAGTTCGACGGGCTCAGCACCTCAATCACCAAGTCCGGCGCGCCCTGAATGTTGTCTTCCGGGTCGGCCTGCGCAAACCGCGCTTGACGCACAAAGGCAACGTCAGCCACCCGCAGCTCATTCTCCGGCAGCGCCCGAAACGCCACTTCCGTATCGATCCACCCAGTCGCTTCCACGATCGGCTCCAGCAGCTTAAACAACCGCCGTTGCAAGAGCGAGTGCTTCAGTTTCGGTCGCGTCACCGGAACCACCACCCCACTGCGCAGCTCATAGTCAAACTCACCCCGCTCCTCCGGCCGAGCCTGAAACTCCGCCACCGTCATCGCTTTTGCCGCCACAACCACCATCGCGAACTCCTTACCTTTTCACGCGGATCTGAATCCCAATATATCCAATCCGCCCCCGCCTCAGCGGGTCCTTCCTTGCCCCTCT
>JAPKZA010000392.1 GCA_026394015.1 Acidobacteriota bacterium | reverse complement strand
TCGGAGCTTTCTCCACCTGCTCCCGCGTCAAAGAGACATCCATCCGGTTTACCTTCCAGTCCGTTTGTAAGATGGACCGCGGCGAGATCAGCACTCTACGCGAATCGAGCCAGTTACCCGTTTCCACAGTAAGATAGCGGATCGCCCAAGTCTCGTCATCGAAATAAAGTTCGTCTACCGTTCCGATCTCGCCGTCAGTGGCGCGGATCACCAGACCCTTCAAATTCTTGTTGTTCGTTAACATCACGCAGGCCCTCCCGGGCCGATCTCTAACCAAAAGCCTTGGACGACAAAAAACCGGAGTTAAAGCGCGCCCACTTCCACTGCCTCGCCTGCGTGCACGGTCGTCTTCCTTGCGTGGGTGCCCTCTAATATGTCTTTGGCCTTGTCAACGGCGGCCTCCGATCCATGCACCATCAGCAGAAACTTATCCGTCTTCAGCGCCAGTTCGTACTCCACGACGCTGTCCTTCGGAATTCCCATCCCCGCCAAGCCCGCTCCGATGGCGCTCAGGCCGCCCACCACTACCGCGCCTTCCACCGCTCCGACAATCCAACCGACCAGCGGACCGGCTACCAAAACCGGCCCGATCCCCGGTATGGCATAGAAAGCGGATCCCCAAAGCAGTCCCCAGAATCCTCCCCAGAACGCGCCCGTCGTGCCCCAGTACTTCATCCGATTCCCGGTATTGTAGTAGCCCGCCACATGTTCATCGGTGTGCGTGTTCTTCCCCACGATCGACAAACTACGCATATCAATCCCCCCCCCCGCTGGAGTTCTTTCACTCCCTCTTCGGCTCCCACGTGCGAGTCATAAACCGCCACTACCGCATTCTCTCTAGACATGATTGCCTCTCCTTAGATACGGGCCCATGGCTTCGCATCTGGAATCGAGTTAGAGCACGACAAAGACCAAAGCGACGACCACGCAAATTCCCCAAGGAAAGCCCAGTGCCGAAAAATCCGTGACTCTAACGGTGACCGATCCGCGTCAATCGACCGCATTTGGTCATGACGGAAAACGGGCGCCACCTCCATTCGCGGCAAATGAGCCACCGCGCCTTTGGTCCTGAAAATGCACATCGGATCCCAACGAACATGACGACAAAATCAAAAGCCTACCTCATCGGCGGCGGAATTGGCTCCCTCGCCGCTGCCGCGTTTATGATCAGGGATGGCAATCTCCCCGGCGGGAATATCTCCATCCTGGAAGCGAACCCCTTCTCGGCGGAAGCCTCGACGCCGCCGGCGACGCAGACCGCGGATATTCCATGCGCGGCGGTCGCATGGTTCCTACCGATAACTATGAATGCACCTGGGATCTGTATAAATCCATTCCCTCCCTCACCCGGCCCGGCAAGTCAGTCTTCGATGAAACGATCGAGTTTAACGAGCAGCACCCTTCCAACTCGATGGCCCGGCTAGTGGATCGACGCCGCGCGAAAACGCCCGTCGCCTCCATGGGATTCTCCATGCAGGATCGCCTCGAACTGCTCAAGCTCAGCCAAGCGACCGAAGAAAGTCTCGGTGCCACCCGCATTACTGACCACCTCTCGCCCGGCTTTTTCGAAACGCCGTTCTGGTACATGTGGTCCACCACTTTCGCGTTTCAGCCGTGGCATAGCGCCGTCGAGTTCAAACGCTACCTGCTGCGCTTCATGCTCGAGTTTTCGCGCATCGAAACGCTCGCGGGGGTAAAACGAACCATCTTCAACCAATACGACTCGCTGGTCGTCCCCCTCCAAACCTGGCTCGCCGACCAAGGGGTTCATTTCGTCACCGATTGCCGCGTCACCGGACTGCGCTACCTACGCACCGGCCAAACCGAAGCAATCACCGTCCACGACGGGGATCTCGTGTGCTTCCAAAACGGTTCGATGACCGACGCCTCCAGCCTGGGTTCCATGACGAGGGCCCCCGCCAAGCTCACCAAATCCGACAACGGAGGCTGGATTCTCTGGGAGCGCTTGGCCGCCGGCCGCCCGCAGTTCGGCCGTCCCGAGGTCTTCAATAGCTCCATCGCCCAAGCCTGGCGGGAGTCCTTCACCGTCACCCTGAATGATCCGTCATTCTTTAACCAGATGAACGAATTCAGCAGTAACGAAGCCGGCACCGGCGGCCTCGTTACTTTCAAAGATTCCAACTGGCTCCTCTCCATCGTCCTCGCCTTTCAGCCGTACTTTGCCAGTCAACCCGCCGGCGTCCACGTGTTCTGGGGCTATTCGCTCTTCCCCGACCGCATCGGTGCCTTCGTCCCAAAATCGATGGCCGAATGCAATGGCGCGGAAATCATCGAGGAACTTTGCGGCCACCTCCGGTTTGACCCGGAAACGTTCGCCACCGCCAACGGCATCCCCTGTCGCATGCCATCACCAGTATGTTCATGCCCCGAATGCGGAGTGACCGGCCCCTTCCCATTCCGAAAGGTTCGAAGAATCTTGCCCTCATCAGCCAATTCGTCGAAATCCCGGACGAAGTCGTCTTCACCGCGGAATACTCAGTCCGCGCCGCGCAGATGGCCGTGTACGAATTGATGGGCATCGAACGGAAGGTTCCGCCGGTCACCCCGCGCGCCAAATCCCACCTCGCGCAATTCGAAGCTCTTCTCAAGGCCTTCAAATGAGTGCGATCGGCTCTCGCCGCCAGACCATTCTCCGCCTCCTCGCCGTCGGCGGAGTGGGCGCCGTCGGCGGGTTTGCCCTACGTGATTATGCTCCCTGGACCAACTACGACGCGGAAGCGGACCGCCCAAGGCAACCTTTCCCCAGTGACCCAGCCACCCGTCCCCGGATGATGGGACTCATCCGCTCCGCCACCCTCGCCGCCAATGGTCACAACGCTCAGCCCTGGAGGTTCGCCCTCTCCCCTAACTCGATTGCAATCCATCCAGACTACTCCCGCCGCCTCCCGGCCGTCGATCCAGCGGACCGCGAACTGTGGATCACTCTCGGCTGCGCGCTGGAGAACTTGCTGATCGCTGCCCGCGCGATGGGTTACGCACCCGAAGTTACCTACCCGGAGAACCGCGACCTCATCCACATCCACTTGGCTGCGGATACGCCCCAGCGCGATTCCCTCTTCGACGCGATTCCATCGCGGCAAAGCACCCGCTCGGAATACGACGGAAGGCTGATCGCCCGGAATCAACTCGACTCTTTGCAGAACCTGTCCCGCGAACCCGGCGTCGGCGTGCACCCCATCGTCGAACGTTCGGGCCTGGCAACGCTTGCTGACTACGTCCACGAGTCCACATTACGCCAATACGCCGACGAAGCGTTTCGTCAAGAACTGATCCACTGGCTTCGTTTCAACAAGAAGGAAGCGGTCGCCTCCGTCGATGGTCTCTACGCCGCTTGTACCGGAAATCCGACTGTGCCCCGGTGGTTGGGCCAGTGGTTCGTCGCCGGGGCCAAACCTCCGGATCTAGCCGAGGCCGGCGTCAAAAAGCTCCGCAGTTCGGCCGGCGCGGTCGTGATCACCTCGTTGGCCGAGACGAGGGCCGACTGGGTGCGCACCGGTCAGGTCTACGAGCGCATGGCCTTACGGATGACCTTCTGGAACATCAAGTCCGCCTTTCTAAATCAGGCCGTCGAAGTGGAAAGCGTGCGCGGGAAACTCCAGAGTGCCTTGGGCCTGGGAGCCGCCCGTCCCCTAGTGTTAGTTCGCTTTGGCTATTCCAATTCCATGTTACGCTCTCTGCGTCGTCCGGTTGAACAGGTCCTGATGCCAACCTAAACTTGTGCCGCAATATGCCACACTAAAGCTCGAGACCCGCTCCCCCTCTTCCGAGCCGACTTCGAAACCGGCGACCTTTCCCAATGGGCCCAAACCGGCACCCGCGGCCAAAACGCCACGCCCCGCAACGTCCAACTCGTCACCGACATCGTCCACCAAGGCAAGTACGCCGCCAAAATCACCATCCACGAAAACGATATCTTCAATCCGAGCCAGCTTCGCGTTCAACTCGGCGGCCCTCGCGTCACCGTCGAAGAGGGCTCGGACACTTACATGTCCTTCGCCCTCTACATGGCCGACCCGCCCAAGGACCGCGACAACTTCTTCTATTGGGAAGGCAACCCGCCGCCCCGCTATAACAACGTCATGACTTGGTGGGTCGAACCCAAGCCGGATGGCGGCGGGACCCTGATCAAGTACGGCACCGGCAACCTCGGCCGCAACGGCACCGAATGGGAAGCGGATTTCTCCACCGGCAAGTGGCACAAGCTCACCATGCACATTCATTGGTCGGAAGACCCGGCCAAGGGCAATACCCGGCTGTGGTTCGATGGCAAACTCGTCCTCGACAAGAAGCTCAAGACCAAGGGCGCTGAGTCCGTCTATTTCTGCCAACCCGGCATCCACCGGAGCCCGCATCGCCCCTCGGTCGATAGCATCTACTTCGACAACTTTATCCTCGCCGATACGCTCGAAGAGGTCCTGAAATAGTCGTCGTCCCCCCGGGTTCAGGAATCAGTCGCCGGAGGGAAACAGATAACCCAACCCCGGAGTGGGCAGAACCAATGCTGTGCCTGGAATGGCGAATGGCTTCGGACCGGAGAGGATGGCGACGGTGCCTCCTTCAAATCGGCGCCAAGCCGCGCCAGCGGCAGCGTTCTCCTCGAAACTCGCCGTGAGCGGGCGACCGAGTGAGGATCGATAGACGGCGTGTTCTTCCGCTTGGGCGTTGGTCGGAACAATGAGGTAAGACTCATGACCGAAGAGCTTGGCGGCCGCGTAACTGTAGATGGCGGCGCGGGGCGATGTTCCGTGGGCGTAGTTGACGTGCACGAAGCGAACGTGGGGGAACTTCCGTTCGGCCGCACCCACCAGTTCGACCATCGGCGTCCGGATGGAGTCCCATGGCTTGGCCGGGTCATGCCAGGGGCGGAACTTCGTTTCGGTGCCGCTGACGTAGGTGAAGTAGCTCTCGG
>JAPKZA010000316.1 GCA_026394015.1 Acidobacteriota bacterium | reverse complement strand
GCTTTGGTGGAAGCTGGCCGGGAGTTAGCCGAGCGGCAGGGCGAAGAGCTGGTCTATCAGAAATCGCCGATTTATAAGGACTTTACCGGATATACGGTGCGTCGAGCGAACGAGTTAGGGGCCGGCGTAGCGTTTTTTGACTGGGTGCGTAAGATGACGGTGGACGCGTTTTATACGAGTCCGATCGGGTTCAAAGATTTGAACTATATCGGCAACCAGGCGCTGGCGAAGTACACAGTGCCGAAAGAAGCGATGGAGTATGTGATGAAGCGGAGCCCGTTCGCATAAACGCTATGGGCTCCCCGGGGGGATTAAATATTCCCCCGCTTGATCTCTTCTGCCAAGTTGTCGGTCGCCCGCCAAGCCAACGCCAGAATTGTCAAAGTCGGATTCTTTTCCGACGCCGTCGAAAAGGCCGAGCCGTCGACGACGAACAGGTTCTTCACGTCGTGCATTTGGTTGAATCCGTTCAGCGCGCTCCGCTTCGGATCATCACCCATGCGGCACGTTCCGTGTTCGTGAATCGCGCTGCCGAAATTGTCGAGCCAACCCCGTTCGAAGGGGAGAATCTCGGCCTTCGCCGCACGGAGGACGCCCTCGGCCATGTCGTACATTTCGGCGATCATCTTCTTCTCGTTATCGCCGATGTTGTATTCGATCCGCATCGTCGGCACTCCGTACATGTCCACCGGCGTTCCCTCTACGCTGATTCGGTTCTCCTTCCGCGGCAGGGTCTCACCATAGGGATGCATCGCCACCAGAGCCGGATATCGCTTTTTCACGGCACCCTTGAAGCTCAGCCCGAACCCATCCATCTGCTTGGCAAACGCCGCCCCAGGCTGCGACCCGGTGCCCCAAAACTGCGACCCGTATCCCCGCAAGTAATCGCGCTTCTTACCGTCCCGATGATTGAACCGCGGCATGTAGATATGCTCGCCGCCGATTCCGTCATCGTTTAAGGTTTTGGTGCCGAGTAACTCGGGCACAAACCCGTACATATGGAAACGAACCTGTTCGCAGAGGTAGTTGCCAATGACTCCCGACGTATTCCCGATCCCCGTCGGATACTTCGCCGATTTCGAATTGAGCAAAATCCGCGTGGAATCGATACAGGAAGCGCCGAGTACGATCCTTTTTCCCTGAATCACCCGCTCCTGCTTCGTGTACCGATCGAAGTACTGGACCCCGGTCGCCAGGCCGTTATCGCCTAAAAGAATCCGCGCTACGACGGCGTTGTCGATGATCTTCAGCCGGCCGGTTTTCTCCGCTGGATCGAGCAGGTAATCGGTCGAATTGAAGAATGCGGCAACGTCGCAACCCCGGCCGCAAGCCCCGCAGTAGTGGCACGGATTCTGGCCGTTGTGGGGCTTGGTCAAAACCGCCCGCCGCACGTTGACGACGCTGATTCCCTGTCGCTTGGCCGCTGACTGCAAAAACTTCTCGCCACAACGCAGCGCCGGCGGAGGCAAATGAAATTTCGACCCGGGCAGCGAATCCTGATCGTCATCTCCGCCGCACACCCCGATCTGCTGCTCGACTTTGTCGTAATACGGAGCGATGTCCTTGTAGCGAATCGGCCACGGAATCTCCCAGCCGTCCTTGGCCGGACCCTCAAAATCGACGTCAGAATACCGCAGCGAGACGCGTCCCCAGATGTTGGTCTTCCCTCCCCTGCCCCACACCCGGATCAGCTCAAAGTAGTTCGGCTCCTTCCAAGAATAGGGCTGCTCTTTTTCGTCGAGCCGAATCTTCGGCGGGGCCATCCCCTTTTCCACCCGTTCCCGCCACTGCCACGGCTTCACGTGCGACCAAAAGTCTTCCTTGCGAAAGCGGGTCCCGGCGTCGAGCAGGGTGACGTTTACACCCTGCCGCGTCAGGTTCCAGGCGGCCATGCCGCCGGCCGCGCCACTGCCAATCACAATCACATCGTGTACTTCGGGCGATTTTTGGATATACATTCTTAGGCTCCATGCTCCGGATGCGTGCAGCCCTTGAACTCCCGCAGGAACGTATTCGCATTCCAGCCAAGCTCCTGGGTTAGTCCTTCCTTCGTCCCGTAGTAACCGTCAATGGTCAGGTCCTTCAATTGTTTAAACACTCGATACGGCTCGGTCCCCTTCGTCTTGCTCCAGTCGGTCAGCAGCGCGATCTGCTTGGCCGCGTCGCCCTTGCCGAATCCCTGCTTCTTCACCCACGCCAGATCCTTCTTGAGCTGGGCGCCGAACTTGGCATTGGTATGGGCCTGGAAATCGACGAAGTAGTGGACCTTCGCATCGGCCGCCCCCGGTGTATCGGATCGGGGAATGATCTGCTCCACCAACTGCTCTAGCAGCGTCATCTCCTGCTTATTGAAAAACCGCGCCACTTTGGGAACCGCTTTCTCAATTTGTAGAAACCCATGTTGGGAATGATCCTGAGCCTGCAAAAGCGGCACAGCCACCGCGATTCCGGCGGTGGCTTCTAAAATCTCTCGGCGTGTTTTCATAGCGGCACTGTAATTATATAGCGGCGCTTAGGCGACTCGTTTTCCCTCCACCAACTCTCGAAATCCGGTGACAATGTCGCGCATCGACGCCGCCCAACCGCTCAACTCCGTTGCCGTCGCCGTAGTCTCCTCCGACGCCGCGGCACTCCGCTGCGTCATCGTATCCAAATCTTGCAGCGAGGACGCCATCCGTCGCAATCCTTCAGACTGCCGATCATTGGCCACCTTCATCGAATTCACCTCACCCTCCATCCGTTCGGATCCCGCAACCAGTCGATCTACCACCTGTTGAGCCTGCTGCGCCCGCGCTGCCCCCAAGTCGATCCCGCCAAGCAGACCCGAAATCAAGCCTCCGGTCGACAGAACCGAGTCGCTACAGCGACGCGCCAAGTTTCTCACCTCATCCGCCACCACCGAAAACCCCGCGCCGGATTCGCCCGCCCTCGCCGCCTCCACGGCGGCATTCAGAGCCAACAAATTCGTCTGGAACGCGATACTTTCAATCGCCTTCACCACCTCCCGTAACCGCCCCGCTGACTGCCGCAGTTCGACCATTGCCCCGTCCACTTCTACCATCGCCACTCCCGCCGCTGTAAAGTCAGGTCGCGACAGGGACATCATCTCGGCCAACGCCTTTCCCGTCATCGCCACGGAAACCCCATCCGCGCTGATCTCCTGCGCCGCTCTCGATGATTCTGCCAAAATCGCACTCTACTGATTGGCTCCATTAGCCAACTCGTTGCTGGCCTGGCTCAACTCCCGCGACGCAATTCCGACCACGTTCGATCCTTCTTGCATCTCTCTCGCTCCTGCCTTCAATCGCAGGAGCAAAGGAGCTTGCACCTGCCACCAACCCAGGCCCGCAGCCAATACCGTCAACAAAAAACTAACTCCCAAGGCCAGTTCAATCTCTCGAACCGCCCCCTTCGCTGTAAGTTCCAATCCTTTTGTAACCGAGTCCGCAGCCGCTAAGACGCGACCACTCTGCGCCAAAAAGTCGCTGAGGCGCTCTTTTGCGCCACTCCCCCGCGTCTGCTCAGCCAATCGTCGAAACTGAACGAAAGCCTCGTCCGTTTTCGTCAGTGCTCCTCCAAGTTCCCCGAAATTGCCGCGGAGTTCTCGTTGGACGGCTTCAAAACGAGCGGCGTACTCCAACCCCTTACCCACGCCTTCGCCCTCGCCTCGGATCGCCTCCGCCAGAACATCTCTCGATATCCGCTGGCTCAACATCCGCTGCGCCCCCGCCACATTAATCGCGGCCCCCGCACTGCGCTGCTCGATCAAAGCCCGGAAGATCACCAAGCTTACCAGCCCATTGACGGCCAGCACGCTCGCAATCAGGACGAAGAACTTGTTTCTCAGCGACATCTATTGGTCCTTATCGGCGCAATGGCCTTGGGTGACGAGGCAAAATTAAGGATGATATAATCCAAGGGTCTGTAACCAAATTTTCATGAAATTCTTCTCGATCTTTCTCTTCTCCCTAGTGGCTTTCGCGCAATCGGACCGTGGCACCATTTCCGGCACCGTCTCCGATCCGGCCGGAGCTCTCATCCCCAACGCGAACGTCACCGTCGTCAACCAAGCCACTGGCGTCAAACTCGCCCTGGCCACCACCCAAACCGGCAACTTCTCCGCCCCCTACCTCAACGCTGGACTCTATGAAGTCACCGTCGAAGTGCAGGGCTTCCGCAAGTCGGTGCAGAAGAACATCCGCGTCCAAGTCGCCCAATCGGCGTCCCTCGATATCACCCTTCAAATCGGGTCCGCCGCGGAATCGATCTCGGTCACGGCCGAATCGCCGCTGCTGAACACGGACAGCGCGGCGTCGTCGACGACGATCAATCGCGAGCAACTCAATCAGTTGCCGCTCAACTTCGCGATCGGTCAGGGTGCGATTCGCAACCCGCTCAGCTTTACCCAACTGACGCCCGGCGCGTCGATCAATGGCTGGAACAATATTAAGGTAAATGGCGCTCCGGCCGGCACCTTCAAGATCATTTTTGAAGGGCAGGATTCGACGAGTTCGCTCGACGGTCGCGTCTCCGATGAGTCGCAGCCCTCCGTCGAAGCCGTCGAAGAGTTCACGCTGCAAACCTCCAACTACTCGGCCGAGTTCGGCCAAGTCGGTGGCGGCCTCTTCAACTTCACCTCCCGCTCCGGCACCAATCAGTACCATAGCTCGGTCTATGACTATTTCGTCAACGAAGCCTTCAACGCGGGCATCCCGTTTACGAACAATGGCTCGAACGGACTGGTTCGCCCCCGGGCCCGCCGCAACAACTTCGGCGGCACCTTTGGCGGTCCCCTGACCATCCCGAAACTTTACAAGGGCGAGAACAAGACCTTCTTCTTCCTCAACTATGAGAAATACCTGAACAAAGAAGGCAAGTTCGACGGCTACGGCACGGTCCCGACCGATGCCTACCGGAATGGTGATTTCTCTGCCGCCCTCACCGGCCGCAACCTCGGCACCGATGGTCTCGGTCGGCCGATCCTTGAAAACACGATCTACGATCCGCGGACCAGCCGAGCCGCTGCCGACGGTCGCATCTACCGGGACCTTTTCCCGGGGAACATCGTCCCCACTTCGCTACTCGACCCCGTCGCCCTGAAGATTCAGGCTCTGATCCCTAAAGCCAGCAGCGCCGGACTCATCAACAACTTTGAACGCCGGTATAACTTCCGCAAGATTCAAGACATTCCGAGCGTGAAGATCGACCACAACTTCACCGGCTCAACGCGCGTCAGCCTATATTACTCGTTGCAACGCACGGATAAGGATAACGGTCAGGAAGGGCTCCCGGATCCCATCAGCGCCCGTCGCGATCAGGTGATCCGCGCGCACACGACACGGATCAATTTCGACACCTCGCTTCGCCCCGCTCTGCTGCTTCACTTGGGCGTCGGCTACCAGCGCTACCGGAATCCGGACTCGGCGCCTGAGGTGATCACCTCTTACGACGCCGCCGGTCAACTCGGCCTGAAAGGCGGCTTCCTCGCCGGCTTCCCGCGCATCACCTCGCTCGGCGGTGCCCAAGGCGGCTTGGGGTTCGACATCGGGCCCACCAACCGCACCCTTTACCTGCAAGACAAGCCCACCGCGGTCGCCTCCGCCACTTGGATCAAAGGCACCCACGCCTACAAGTTCGGCGGCGAATGGAAGATGGATAATTTCACCAATCGCTCCACCGGCAACGTCGCGGGTAGCTATGCCTTCGCCGCCGGCCAAACCTCCATGCCGGCCCTGCAAGGGGTCGCTCTCCAAGGCGGCAACGTCGGCTTCAACTACGCCAGCTTCCTGCTCGGCTTCGCGAACACCGCCAGCGTCTCCAATCCCCAAGACCCCCAATACCGCCGTCCCACCTACGGTTTCTTCGTCCAGGATACTTGGCGTTTGACCCGGAAGCTCACCCTCGATTACGGCATCCGCTACGACTATCAACCCGCTTCCGACGAGCTTCATCAGCGGACTTCGATGTTCGATCCGACGGCTAAGAACCCGGCCGCTGGCAACCTTCTCGGTGGCATCCGTTATGCTGGCAACGGCAACGGGCGCTGTAACTGCTCCATCTCGAACACCTATCCCTTCGCTTTCGGACCGCGAATCGGCATGGCTTACCATTTCGCTCCGAAGTGGGTCGCCCGCGCCGGCTTCGCCGTTAGCTATGCGCAGGTCGCCAACTTCGCCTACATCGGCGGCGGCAACTCGCTCGGCATGGGTTTCAACACCATCAACTTCTCCAACCCCGCCTTCGCCGAACCCGGCGTCACTCTCCGCAACGGCCTGTCGTATAACGTCAACGAACTCACCTTCGCCAGCTACGATCCTGGCATCCGCCCGAGCCTCGGCCAGATCAACTCCCCGCCCGCCCTGGTTGACCCGAACAGCGGTCGTCCCCCGCGGATGGCGAATTGGAACCTGAGTCTGCAGCGCGAATTCGGTTCCAGCCTGGTCGCCGAAGTGGCCTATGTCGGTAACCGCGGCGCTTGGTTCCGGGCGGATGGTTTGAACGACTACAACGGCCTCACCAGCACCCGCCTGAAGTCCTTCGGCCTCGATATCGCCAACGCAGCCGACCGGAGTCTGCTGATCTCGCGGATCGATGCTCCGGCGGTGACCGCTCGCGGTTTCCGCAAGCCGTATGACTCCTTTGCCGGCTCCAACACCCTGGCGCAATCGCTGCGTCCTTACCCGCAGTTCGGCGGCCTCGGCAGCCTTTGGGCTCCTATCGGCAACACCTGGTACGACTCGCTCCAAATCAAAGTCACCAAGCGTTACTCGAAGGGCTTGACGGGTACGATGGCCTACACGTGGTCCAAGAACCTGACGAACGTCGAGAACCAATCCGGCGGCATCGTTCCGACCAACGACGTCTATAACCGCCCGAACCAGAAGGCCTTCTCGGTGAACGATCAACCGCAAGTGCTTGTGCTTGGTTTCAACTACGACTCCCCGCGGTGGAACAAGAACTGGGCGACCAAGGCGTTCCTGAGCAGTTGGACTCTCGGTGGCATCATGCGTTATTCGAGCGGCTTCCCGATTCAGGCTCCGAACTCGAACAATGCTTTGGGCAGTCTGCTGTTCCGCGGCACGCGGATGAACCGCGTCAACAGCGAACCGCTCTATCTGCAAAACCTGAACAACGGCCAGAGCATCGATCCGTTCAAGCAACTGACGCTGAACCCGAAGGCGTGGTCCGACGCGGCGCCTGGGGAATGGGGTTACGCCGCTGCTTATTATAACGATTACCGCTTCGCTCGCCGACCGGACGAACAGCTCTCCTTTGGCCGCATGTTCCGGGTCAAAGAGCGTTACGTCATCTCCTTCCGGGCCGAGTTCTTTAACGTGCTTAACCGGACTTACTTGAATAACCCCGACTCGGGTAACCCGGCCGCCACGACGCAAATCAACAGCGCCGGGGTGGTTACCGCCGGGTTCGGTCGGATCAATCCCGCTAGCGTTGCCAATCCTCCCCGCAACGGTCAAGTCGTAGCTCGCTTCCAGTTCTAACCCTCTCCTGGTCGCGTGGAAGAGCGCCGCACTCCTGAAGGGGAGCGGCGCTCGTTTATTTCTACAAGCCGGATTGTTCGGTGACGGCCTGCTCAAAGGCCAACGATGAGTTTCCCGTTCCCAAACTCAGCCCGGCCAAACACAAGGCACTGGTAACCTTATCCGCTTGTTGACGAAGGATTGCAGCCAACCTTTGGTCGTGGGCCAAGAGCGCGTTCAGATGTTCGAGTTCTTCCAACCGCTCGGCGGCGGTCGTTTCTACCAGATCCAGGTGTTGGCTTGAAGCGACAAACTGCTCGGCCAACTTGACCAGTTTCTCGCGAAGCAGTTTCGCGGAGCTACGTTCGGAGATCAGCAGCTCTCGAATGTGTTGCAGTGCTTCGGCGCGTTCGGCGGCCGCCG
>JAPKZA010000028.1 GCA_026394015.1 Acidobacteriota bacterium | reverse complement strand
GTAATGGCTCGCGCTCGGGTAGAGCGTGACGCCCCAGGTGCTCGCCGTCGCACTCGCCTCGGTAAAACTCATACCGGTCAGCGATTGCATAGGGTTGATGGCGACTGCTGTGCGCAGGGGCCAACTTGGGGCGGCGCAACTGCCGGCGATATCCACCAGTTCGTCGAGACGCATGAGTTCGGTTGCATAAATATCGTCAACAGCGGGGGGCCAGGGTATGGTTTCCGAAGGGCGCTCTCGCAGCCAACGTGGGGCCATCATGAACCAGGTAAGCCGGTGCACCGTGCTGCGGGGGAGTACTCGCGTGCCGAGTGCCCCGATGGCCAGGCTTGCGAGTGCCACGGCCACCAGCGTGGGTTCCATCCAGTGCGCAACTGGCAACCACGCCAGCCACGCATGTACCAGGGCCAGATAGGCGGCACATGCCAAGGCTGTCATCGCTGCGATCGCGGAGATCAGTAGCAGCATCGCGGTAAGGGTGATCATGGTAACCAGAACGCTCAAAGCAAATACAGACCATGAACGTGTGATTGGTCGCCGTCCAAGCCGGCCGCGGGTGATTACGCCGCCTGCGCGCAGGAAGCACCAGCTCTTGTAGCCCCCATGTCCGAACAGGTGTAGCAGGGCAAGACCTGGAAGGCCAACAGCCGCTTCGATGCTCATGAAGGCCATCTGTGTGGTTGTACTTGATGCGAGTTTGCCCTTGATATCGGCGCGGTTATTGATTGTCCAGAGCCCGACAATGACGGTAGCGCAGGCGCTCAAGAGGAGTATGGGCAACCAGGGGCGCATCTCGGGCAGCCACAGCACCACGGTGATCCCGGCGGCGTTGATGATGCCAGCGTGTAAGAACGCTGACACCGGCGAAGGGGCCTCGGCTGTTTGGGCAAGCCAGCGATGGGCGGGCACGAGACCGGTGCGTGCGATGCACGCCGCCACCAGGAATGCGCCGGTCGCGCTGCCTGAAAAGCTGATGGCCTCAATGTGGAGCGTCGGGCTAGAGGGCATCGATGCGGCAATGACGGCGAGCCACACGAACAGGTCACTGACGAGTAGCCAAGTGCGGACGTAGCGGGAGGCCCGACGAGCAGTCGCGCTGGCCGCGTGAGCCACGAGGAAGGCAGTAGCTTGCCCGCTTATCGTCCAGCCTAAAGCGAACTGAGCCAAGGTGCCTGCGGTAACCATGACGATCAAGCCGGCAAACGCAGTGAGCAGGGATGCGCTGTAGCGAGTGAGGCCAGCCTGGCCGAGCAGGTTGCGCTGGCTATATGCGGCAATCACCATGACCAGCAGGCTGATGAAGCAGACCAGCAGCGCATTGATGGTACCAAGTGAGATCACGGCGGCACCAACATGGAACGCGCGCGGATCGATCACCAGGGCAGCACCAGCAACTGCGAGAGCCAGAGCGAGGTACTTGACAGTGCGAAGCATCAACATAAGCAGAAAAATACACGAAAATATATTCCTGTCAAGTTATACCGGATAAAATATTCGGCCATTTATGGGCTTGACTCATGAGATGAATTGCCTGCAAACTTCTGCACATGTCCACAATTGCATCCCTCGTTCCCGAACCCGAGGCTAACGATGCCCGCCACTGGACGCTGTTGACCAGCCATGGACGAGTCCTGCTGCTGATTGCTCAGCATCCGGGGATGCGAATTCGAGAGCTTGCGCAGGCGGCGTCAATCACCGAGCGCTCTACCCAGTCGATCGTGCGCGACCTAGAGCGTGCTGGCTATCTAACCAAGACCAAGGTTGGTCGCCGAAATGAATATGACGTAAACCAAGGCCAGCCATTTCGTCACCCTGCGGAGTCGGGGCACACAGTCGGCGAACTCCTGCACGTCTTCGCTCCCGATTCATGAGGCCACCCCACGACGTCAAACCCTTGACACTGTCAACAGTCATCAGTAGCGTAGCCAATGTGGTGTTTCAAAGCCGAAGGGGCTTGCCGCCGCAGAAACATCACCCCTGATTCTGGCCCGCGTGACACGGGAGTTCGGACCAAGTCGGCTCTAAGGGGCTCTGATCCACCTCAAGCGACTCTCACGGTTTCAAGT
>JAPKZA010000379.1 GCA_026394015.1 Acidobacteriota bacterium | reverse complement strand
GCGCGAGAGCTTACTGGCGTGGTTACAAGGACTTGCGCCGGAATTGGAGCTGGAGACGAGCGAGGAGCGGACGTTGGACGCGACACTGCTGTAAGTCGATTTCTTCCAAAATCCATAGCGGACTACGGAATCTGGAATATTAAGTCCTTTAGAATGTGGTGGTTAGCTATTGCTCATTTGTGACGTCGGCGTTACGATGAAGGAGTAAGGGTACCTCCTTCTCTATGAGTAAACTCAAATTCACAAGCGTTTTGTTGTTCAGTTTGGCGCCGTTGGCGTTAAACGCGCAGACCATCACCGGTTCCATTACCGGCGCGGTGAGCGACCCGAGTGGCGCCGCCATTCCGAAAGTAAAGGTTACCGCCACTGACACGGGCAAGAATCAGCGTTACGAAACGATGACCAACGATTCTGGTCTCTACACCTTCACCTTTCTACCGATCGGCAGCTTCAGCGTAACGGCTGAGGTGCAGGGCTTCCGAAAGTCGGTCGTCGGTCCTTTCCGTCTTGAGACGAACCAGACCGCCCGCGTCGACCTTTCTTTGCAAGTTGGTCAAGTCACCGAGTCCGTGGAAGTGAAAGACTTCGCTCCGGCTCTCCAGACCGAACCCACCCAGACCGGCGAGACGTTGACCGCCAAGCGGCTCACCGATCTGCCCCTGAACGGGCGCAATATCGTTTCGGCGATGTTGCTGATTCCGGGCGCGGTGCAGACTAGCCCCGGCTCCGTCAACACGGCGACCCGTTTCTCGGGCCGCGCGTTCGTCAACGGCAACCGCGAGCAGACCAACAACTTCCTGCTCGACGGCGTGGACGTGAACGATTCGATGGATAACCGCATCGGCTACACCCCGAGCGTGGACGCGTTGCAGGAAGTTCAGGTGATGACCGGTAACGGCTCCTCTGAGTTCGGCAACTCGGCTGGCGCGGTGGTGAACATGACCTTGAAGAGCGGCACCAACGGCCTGCACGGCACGTTGTTCGAGTTCCTCCGCAACGAGAAGCTCGACGCGAATTCGTTCTTCGGCAATCAGAACACCGCTCTTGCGAAAGAAAAGCAGCGTCGTTCGCTCCGCCAGAACATGTTCGGCGGAACCCTCGGCGGCCGCATCATTAAGGACAAGCTTTTCTACTTTGTCAACTACGAAGGCACGCAGCGTCGCGATGGCGGCCCGGCATTCGCCAGTCTCGCTCCGGCCGATTTCCGCGCCGGCAACCTGAGCCGTCTGCCCCAGGTCATCAACGACCCGGCGACCTGCTCGACGGCCACCGGCAGCCGCGTTTGCCAGCCGTTTCCGAACAAGACCATTCCGGCCGCTCGCGTCGTGGGCCCGGCTCGCGTGTTGTTCTCTGACAACGCGTTGTATCCGCTGCCGAACTCGAACGGCACCGGTGCCATCGGCGTCGTCAATAACTACAGCGCTTCGGCCACCAACTTCCTGAAGAACAACCAAGGCGACGCGAAAGTCGACTGGCGTGCTTCTGAAAAAGACAACTTCATGTTCCGCTTCTCGCAGGGTTACTATACCGATGGCTCGGCTCGTCCCGCGCTCCCGACCTCTGCGGCGAGCATCCAAGAGGCACCGACTGTAGGTGCCGTCGCCGCCTGGACCCGGACCGTTACCCCGAATATCGTCAATGACTTCCGCTATGGTCTAACCCGGACCGTGATCATCACGACGTTTGCGGATCCGTTTGGGACCCAAGCCGGCGGCAACGCCAAGCTCGGCATCCCCGGCGGCCAGCTTTCGCCCGGTTTCAGCTCGCTGGCTCCTGGCGAAGGCCTCTCGGGCATCGGCACCGCGGGCGTCCTCTCCGACGGTAAGGACAACAAGTTCCACATGTCGGAGACGATCACGTTGTCCCGCGGTCGGCACTTCCTGAAGATCGGCGCCAATGGCGTTCGGTATCAGCAGAATCGGTTCTACTCCGGCAACAACGGCGCGCTCGGCAGCTTCGGCTACTCGGCTCTGTTCACCGGTTCCCAGTTGGCCGACTTCATGTTGGACCAGGTCTCTTCCAAGGGCCGGGGCCAGGGTGACGGTCGTCGTTGGGGTCAACGCCACTGGCGCTTTGGTACGTTCTTCCAGGACGACTACAAAGCCACCAACAACCTGACCCTGAACCTGGGTATGCGTTGGGAATACACGCAACCGCTGTACGAAGTGAATAACCTGCAGGCCAACATCGACGTGGTGTCCGGCAAGTTGAATTTGGCGGGGCAGAACGGCAACAGCCGCGCGCTCTACAACTCCTACAAGAAGCAGTTCATGCCGCGTTTGGGCTTTGCCTGGACTCCGGAAATGTTCAAGAAGCGGCTGGTTGTTCGTGGCGCTTATGGCATCACGAGCTTCCTGGAAGGCACGGGCGTTAACCTCCGCCTGCCTTTGAATCCGCCGTTCTTCTTCGAATCGAACCAGAACTACGACTTGACCACCGGCGCTTCTTCGTCGCGGGTTGGGTTCAACGATCTGCCGGGCTTCTCCGGGACCTTGGCGGGCAACATCCGCACTTGGGATCCGAACCTTCGCCCGCAGTTCACCCAGCAGCGTAACCTGAGCGTGGAGTATCAGTTTGCCAGCAACTTCGTCGTCAACGCCGGCTACGTCAGCCAGCGCGCGACGCACACGATCGTCGCCAAGGACAGCAATCAACCGCTGCCCGGACCGGCCAACGTGAACCCGGCGCAATGGGCGAACGCCCAGACGCGTCGGCCCCTGTTCGCGGCCCTGCCGCTCGTCACCACGACGGCCACCACCGAGTCCTCGGGCACCATGAACTACGATTCGCTGCAGGTTTCGGCGCGCAAGCGTTACGCCTCCGGCGTCGACTTCAACCTTTCGTACACCTATTCGAAGACGCTGAACGACGCGTTGGGCTTCTTCGGAGCGGGTGGCGTGCAGGCGGAAGGCGCTTATTGGATGAACGCTTACGATCGTCGCGGCAACTACGGCCCGGCGGCGTGGGACGCGCGGAACAACCTGACGTTTAACTCGAACATCGAGTTGCCGTTCGGCAAGGGACGCAAGTTCCTGAGCGGTTCCGGCAAGGCAGTTGACATGATCCTGGGCGGTTGGAACCTGGGCTACGTGATGCAGGCGCGGACGGGCTTCCCGATCACCCTGGCGACCGTAGGCCAGAGCCAGCAGTCTCCTCGCGGTACGCAGCGGCCTAACCGGCTGCGGCCTTCGACG
>JAPKZA010000260.1 GCA_026394015.1 Acidobacteriota bacterium | reverse complement strand
GTTTTGGTGCTCCAAACGTGCATTTGCTGGCCATCCCAGCGGAATAGCTTGTTGAAGGAACGAAAGAATTTGCCTTTGGGGGTGATGAGGACCTGCCAGACATCGTCGAAGGTCCGGTCGCCAGGAGGGATTTTCTCAAGAAGGGAGACAAACTGAAGGGTGCCGGTGGAATCCGATTCGAGATAGCCGAAGTCGCCGGCGGCGCCGACCCAGATACGCCCGTCCGCATCGAGGGCAAAGGAGCGAGCGGTGGCCGCAGAGATCGGGATGCGCCGCCAGTTGGAGCCGTCGTATTCGAGGATGGCGCGGCCGAGAGCGAAGTAGAGAAAGCCGCGGCGATCCTGCACCATATCCCAGACTTGGGACCGGCCGTTGTACTCTTTGGGCGTGTAGTTCCGAATCAACGGCACGCCGAGTTCGGCGGGACGCGATTGGGCTTGGATCAGTCCGGTGATCGCGAATAGCAGGGCACAAATCGGGTAGGCTCTGACCATAGGGGTGGAGGCTTTCTAATGGGACGGAATTCGAAGTGTAACATAGGCCGGACGGCTTACCGGGACGAACCTACGAGGCTACAGATGATGCCGCAGCGGACCCGTTAGAACAGTAACCGGAGGCCGAGTTGGGTTAGGCGGGGGTCTCGGGCCGAGGTGATTTGGCCGAAGTTAGCGGCACCGACAGCGGAAGAAACGCCGGCGTACTGGGTGTGATTGAACAGGTTGAAGAACTCGGCGCGGAATTGGAGTTGGACGGCGTGGTCGGCGGAGAAGCGGTAGAGTTCGGTCTTCTTGCTGAAGGAGACGTCCCAGTTCGATAGGCCGGGGGCGCGGACGACGTTGCGGCCGAGGTTGCCAAACGTCCCGAGGGCGGGCAGGGCGAAGCTGCCGCTGAACCAGCGGGCTAGGGTGTGATCGAGCTGGATGGGGCCGGTGACATCAGGGCGTTGGCCGCCGCCGCCGACGCCGGCGCGGTCTCCGGGGACGGTGACGGAGAACGGGGTGCCGGATTCGAAACGGCTGATGCCGGAGAGTTGCCAGCCGCCGAGGACCTTCTTCGCCACGCCGTTGCCGTTGCGGAAGAAGGGGAGTTCGTAGACGTAGCTGAGAGCGAGGATTTGCGCGCGATCGAAGCCGGACAAGGCGCGTTCCATGCCGTTGGAGGCGTAGGAGTTGAGCGGGGTGGCGACGTTATCGATGGACCGGGAGTATGTGTACGAACCCTGGAGGGAGATGCCGCGGGCGAAGCGGCGGGTGGCGGAGACTTGGAGGCTGTGATAGACGGATTGGCCGGTGGTTTCGTTGGTGCTGATGGCGGCGAAGCCGGGGTAGGGGCGGGCGGCGTTGACGTTGACGCGACCGGAGGCGACATCGGCGGAGGCTATGGGTTGGTTAATGTCGCGGGTGCGGGTGAGGGCGACGCCGCGGGAGCCGACGTAACTGGCATCGAGGAGGATGTCGCCGGGCATGGCGCGTTGGGCACCAAAGGACCACTTCATGTAATAGGGGATGTTCCACGGGGACGAGTAATTCGAAAGGGCGATGGGGAAGAAGCGTCGTTCGCCCTGGGCGGGGTTGGAGAAGGACGTCGAGAATATGGAGGCGCTTTGGTTGAAGGGCCAGTTGGTGCGGGCGGCGGAGACGAGTTGGCTCCAACGGTCGTGGAACATGCCGAAGCCGCCGCGGAGGACGGTGGAGTTGCCTTTGCCGAGGCCGAGGGAGAAGCCGCCGCGGGGGGCGAAGGTGTTGTAGACGGAGTTGGTGACGGACTGGCCGAAGGGGGCGTTCGCGGTGCCGACGACGACGAGGCCGTTGTCGTAGTTCTGGGTTCCGGTGACGATTTGGCCGTTGGAGGGGAGGACGGTGGCGGCGCGGGAGCGGTCGAAGCGGGAGGGTTGGAAGAAAGAGTAGAGGCCGTCGCGGTCGCGTTCCGGGCGGAAGATTTCGTAGCGGACGCCGTAGGTGAGAGTGAGCCGGTTGGTGGCGCGGAATTGGTCCTGGACGTAGGCGGACCAGTTTTCCCAGCGGGATTTGCCGAAGACGTGATTGGAGTTTTCGGTGTATTGGAAGGCGTTGCCGGTGAGTAAGTCGGCGAGGGCGTCGCCGGTGGGTTGGCTGTTGAAGGTGAACGTGCCGTTGTTATTGGGAACGCTTTGGTTTTGGGACTTGTTTTCTTTATCGAGGGAGCCGCCGAATTTGAGGGTGTGGCGGCCTTTGACCCAGGAGAAGTTATCGATGATTTCCCAAGTGTAGGAGGTGATGTTTTGGGGCCAGCGGATATCGATGCTGGCGTAGCCCTGGGAGAGGGAGACGGAGGGGATGAGGCCGGCGGCGGCGACTTGGGTATTGAAGACGCGGGGGACGCGGAAGTTGGCATCGCGGGCGCGGGCGGCGTTGGCGGAGGTGGAGATGGCGAGGGAGCCGCCGTAGAAGGACCCGGTGAGCTGGTTGACCATGTTGGCGTTGACGATCCAGGTGGTGGAGATGTTGGCGCCGCGGATGATGTGGGATTGTTCGCTATCGGCGACGGCCTGCATGGGGTTGCTGGCGAAGAGGCCATAGGGGCTGATGAGGCGGGTGGAATCGAGATTGTAGCGGGCGAAGACGGTGAAGTTTTCCTTGGCGTTCCAATCGAGACGGGCGAGGCCGGAGCGGTAGTTGGTGCCGTCGGGTTCGGCGGAGGTGAAGTTGAGGGCGCCTTGTTGGAAGTTGGGGCGTTGGTAGTACGTCTTGATTAAGGCGAGGGCGTTGGGATCGAGGCGGTTGGCGGGGATGCGGCGGCCGGGGAAGAGTTGGCCGGAGAGGGGGTCGCGGATGTCGCGGGTGGCGGAGAAGTCGCCGGCGACTTGGGCGTCGGTGGGGACGATGCTGGTGCGGGTGCCGGTGGATTGCCAGATGCGGCGGTATTCGTTCGAGAGGAAGAAGAAGACTTTGTCGCGTTTGAGGGCACCACCGAAGACGCCGCCGAAGTTGTTGTAACGATTTTTGGGTCGGCGGGCGGCGAAGAAGTTACGGGCGTCGAGTTTGTCGTTGCGGAAGAATTCGAAGAGGGTGCCGTGGTATTCGTTCGTGCCGGACTTGGTGACGACGTTGACTTGGGCACCGCCGTTGCGGCCGTATTCGGAGGTGTAGGCGTTGCGTTCGATGCGGACTTCGGCGATGGCGTCGAGGTTGACCATGGCGAGGTTGTTGCCGTTGAAGGTGTCGACGTTGCGGCCGCCGTCGAGGGTCCAGTTATTGGCGCTGGTTTGGCCGCCGCTGAAGGAGAAGGGGACGCTGGTATTGGAGCCGAAGCCGGGCTGTTGGGCTTGGGTGGAGCTGACGCCGGGCTGGAGGGTCATGAGTTGGGTGAAGCTGCGGGTGTTGAGGGCGAGTTCCTGGACCTGGGTGCCGAAGACGGTGGAGCCGATGTTGGCGGAGGCGGTATCGACTTGGGCGGCGCGGGTTTCGACTTTGACGGTTTCCGAGACGGAGCCGACGGTGAGTTGGGTATCGACGCGGGCTTGCTGGGCGGCGCTGAGGGTGACCTGGGCGACTTCGGCGCGCTGGAAGCCGGATTTTTCGATGGTGAGGCGGTAGTCGCCGGGGGGGACGGGGGAGATTTGATAGTTGCCGGCGGCGTCGGTGACGGTTTCGCGGCGGAAGGGCGGGTTATCGCGGAGGACGCGGACGGTGGCACCGGGGACGGCGGCGCCGGAGGGGTCTGTTACTGACCCGAGAAAGGAACCGTTGTTGATTGTCTGCGACAGGGCAGAGGAGGCTGTGAGAAGAGACAGACAAACAAGGAGGTAGCGCATGAAAGTATCTTAAGCCCAAGCGGCGGCCAGTCACTACGAAAAAGTAACCTGGTCGTAAAGTTTTTGTAGTCGGGCGGCGCGGGTGGGGTTGACGGTGGCGAGGTGGAGGATGCGGCCTTGGAGGTGCTGGGCAAAGGCCGGATGGGCGTGGCGGTTTTGGGATGCGGGGCCGTGGCGGAGGCAGTTGGTGAGGATGGCTTTGAGCTCGTCGTAGGCGGGGCGGGGGAGGTTCGGCTTTTGGTTGAGGGTTAGGCCGGTAAGGTGTTGGCGTTGGGACGGTTGCATTCGGCGAGTCTTGCGGTAGTTGGGGGTGAAGCCTTCTTCGAGGAGGATGGCGGCGACGTGGTCGGCGAGGTTGGTTGGGATTTTGGGGCCGGAGAGGGCTAGATCGTCGGCGTAGCGGGTGTACTGGAGGCCGAGGGCGTGGGCGAGGCCGGAGAGGCGGCAATCGAGTTTGTAGGCGATGGCGTTGGCGAGGGCGGGGGAGGTGGGGGCACCTTGGGGGAGGGTTCCGCGGTGGGAGCAGAGGGCGGCGAGCGAGTCGGCGACCGGTTCGGGGTAGCCGGCGGTACGGAAGAGGGCGGCGACGCGGGGTTTGGCGATGGACGGGAAGAAGTCGGCGAGGTCGAGGCGGAGGATGGTGGGTTGGGCGACGTGGGGCGCGACGAAGGTGAGGACGGAGCGGCCGGGGCAGAAGCCGTGGGCGGCGGGATGGAGGGGGAGATGGTTGAGAATGCCCGAGAGGAGTTGGCGTTGGAGGGCTTTGAGGCGGGGCTTGGGGGCGGCGAGGAGGCGGAGTCCGCCCCCGGGCTTGGGTTGGGTGAGGCAGTGGTAATGAGCGATGTCGGGATTGGCGAACCAGGCGAGTTGGGTGGGGGTGAGGGCGAGGTGGTCGGCGAGGGCGGAGAGGGTGGGGAGTGGGGGTACGGGCCAGGGGAAGCGGGAGACCATTTGGGGCGGGGCGGGGAGGTGCTGGGCGATGGGGAGGGAGCGGACGGGATAGAGGAGGGGATGGAGGCGGAGGAATTGGAGGAGGGTGCGGTGACGGGGGCGGGATTGGTGGGCGAAGGATTCCGCGATGCTGGCGAGGGGGGGGGGGGGGCGGGGGGGGGGAGGGAGGGGGGGGGGGGGGGCCCGGCGGGGGGGGAGGGGGGGAGGGCGGCGAGGGCGGATTGGGGGAGGGAGTTAGGCTTTGGCATAAGGCCACCGAAGGCTCCAACGTGTCGTACTGGGCGGGATCATGTCTGCGTGCAGCGCAGTGGGGATCCCGCGAAGGGGTGGCTGGGTTACGTGCAACCCCCGGGGTAACCCCGGAGGGTCCGTGCGTGGCTTTGGGGCTTTGCGAGGGACATGGGCTTGGAGCCTTCGGTGCTCTGCCTTTAGGGTAGCTTAGAAATACAACTTGAGCGCGAGTTGGAAGGCGCGCGAATTTGAGTTCGCGGCCAGGCCGGTGACGGTGCCGC
>JAPKZA010000161.1 GCA_026394015.1 Acidobacteriota bacterium | reverse complement strand
CATTCGCTGGCAGTTCGCGCACTTCGCGACGTGGGATGCGGCGGCGTCCAGCTCCTCGCACTCGCTCACGAGATGATCGATATCAGAACAGTTCATCGGGCTCCCTTGTTCGTTGGCGGGGACGACTCGCTCCCCAGCGTTTGACGAATGGTTTGGTAGGCTCGATAGGCTTTCTGCTTCACCGCACCCACTGTCGATTCGGTGGCCAACGCCACCTCCTGAGCCGTCATCCCGGTCAACTGTAACATCACCACCACCTCACGCTGCGAATCCGGCAGCGAACGTATGGCGTTCCTGATATCGTCCGTCTGCAGCGTGTCCGGCACCGTATTGGATGGATGGCGCGTCGCTGACTCCAGATACTCAACTTCCCGGCCGTGCGTCCGTTGCCACTTACGATACTGGTCCACCCGCGTATGGCGAGCGATCGCCATCATCCAGGGCAACACCGGTTCCCCGGGCCGATAACTGCCCCGCGCCTTGTGAATCCGCAGCCAACACTCCTGCAACAGATCGTCCAGGTGCAACGAACTCCCGGATGTGGCGTAAAGATAGCGAACCAGAATCGGGTTGGCGAGCCCAATCAATTCGTCCGCGGCGGCCGATTCGCCGGACTGGTATCGCAGCATCAATTTCTGAAGTCCCTCGGTCAGGGGCCGATTGGAAGCGTCGTGGGTCAAAGGGTGATACCTCCTCGTGGGGTGTCACCATCCACTTCGGATTCCCTGACGACTTGGTTACCGCGGTCCAAAAAGATCTGTCACCGGATCCGTAACACCGCCCCTGGACCATATCGATGCTCCGGCGTATCGATATGGGCGGGAGCACGGCGAACCTCCGGCTACCGGGTAGCCGAGAGTGACCGGAAAAGCCCTTCCGAAAGCCATTGGCTCAAGTGCCCGATGACCTTGGTTGAGGCCAACCCGGCCTCGGCCAGCGTCTGTTGGGCGACCAGCGCCCGGAGTAGCGCCGCGCCGGAAGGCGACAGCGGGAGATGAAAGATCTTGTAGTTTCTTCGGAAAATCACCAAATGCGTCGCCCGCGCCCGCAGTACAGGCATCACCGTTTCGCCGGCCCGCAACGCCGCCAGATAACGTTGCACCGGATAGCGAAACGTCTCAACCCGCAACGCATAAATGGGCTGCAATCGCATCCCGGGCCAATCGTCGTCCGCAATCTGATCGAGGGGTGGCAGCCCCTCCCCGGAGGACTCCCGCTCGTCGAACACCTCGGTCTCCAGCAATTCCAACCGCGCCAAATCTGCCACCAACGCCGGTCGCCGTAGCCCGTCCACTTCAGCCAAAAACTCAGGCAAGCGGTCCCCCAACCGGTTTAGGGTATACGACCGCGATGGGTTCGCCCCCACGTACAACGACGCCAGTTCGTTGAACATCGCCTCCCCCAGATAGTGCAGCAACCCCGGGTAGTCCACCTTCAGCGCATCGATCAATCGCGCTTCGTACATCCCCCGATAGATCCCCAGCCGTTCAATCGGCGTCAGTGTCGCCGAAGGGCGAATCCGCGCCGCCGCCTCGGCGTCCGTTGGTGGTTCCTCCGCCATCACATTGGCTTGGATCCACTGTTGCAAGCCAAGCAGTTTTCCCGTGCTAACTGGCATGCCGTAACCGCGCGGCTGGTGCCGTGCGCCACTCCCGAGCCTTCAACGCTTCGGCGTGCACCGTCTCAAAGGACGGAATCGACTCGTCCCATTCGAGTAGCGTCGCCACGTTCCCCATCCGTTGCGTCGCATGCCGATACAACTTCCAAACCGCGTCGATCACCACGTCACTATGCGTGTCCAGGATATGCGTCCCCTGGTGCGAATGCCCCGCCAAGTGAATCTGCACCGTCCGGTCTGTCGGCAACGCATCGATGGAATCAAACGGGTCAAACCCATGGTTGAAAGAACTTACGTAAACGTTGTTCACATCGAGCAATAAGCCGCAGTCGGATCGCTCGCAAAGCGCCGCCAGAAAGTCACACTCCCGCAGGTTCGAGTCCGCAAACTCGAGGTAAGTCGAAGGGTTTTCGAGAAAAAGCGGTCGTTCCAGAAAATCGCTGATCACCCGCACCCGTTCCACCACATGCGCTAATGACTCCTCGGTATACGGCATCGGCAGTAAGTCATGGGTGTTCAAGCCAGAAACCCCCGTCCAGCACAGATGGTCGGAAATCCAATGCGCTCGGGTCCGCCGGGCAAGTTCTTTCAGCTTCGTCAAATAGGCAAAATCAACCGGGTCGCTGCTGCCCACGCTCAGCGACACCCCGTGCATCACAATCGGATACCGCTCCGCAATCTGGTCCAGAACGTAAGCCGGTCGTCCACCCGTATCGAGATAGTTTTCCGATAGGATCTCAAACCAATCCACCTTCGGGTGGTTGGCCAGAATGTGCGCGTAATGGACCGTCCGCAGGCCCACCCCAAATCCCAAGTCCGGCAATTGCCATCGATTGGCCATGTAATTGTTCCTTTTCATGAACCAACGGCGGCCAGGGAAACAGTTCGTTCCCGTTGCCGTTGGCGGGAGGCGCAAGATCTAGACTTCTACGGTTCCAGTCTTGCGAAGTCGCAGAGTCGTTTTGGCCTTGAGCGGAACCTGGCAGCCGCCCTTGCCCTTGCAGGAGTTCTTGCCCGCCACGCCACCCTCGCCGCTGGAGCAACCACCCTGGCCCTTGCACTCATTGTGGCCCTTGCATTCGTGCTTGGCGACCGTGGCGCAGCCACCCTTACCCTTACAGGAGTTCTTCCCGGGGGCTCCGTTCTCACCGCTCTTGCAGCCGCCTTGGCCCTTGCACTCATTCATGCCTTTGCAAACATGCTTGGCCGATTTGTCCGCGGCATGTGCCGACACGGCCACTGAAGCCGCGCCGATCCCTGCGATTGCGGCGCTGAGCCGATTGCCGAAAGTCCGTCTCGTCATTTTCGTTGTCTCCTAAACAAGTAGTTCGCTCCAGCTGCAGCTGGGTCTGAAACGAAATTCGAACCGGCACGCTGCAAAGTAACGGTCAGCCCAACTTTTTTCATCGCGTTACCGGATCCCTCACCCCAACGAATCCTTCAGCAACCAAATGAAATATCGAATTCATTGTGCTGAGATCTGGGGCGGCATCGACGCCATCGAATCCGATGTCTGTATGCCTGGCCTCGACGCCACCATCTTTTCGCAGGGCGCCGAAGGGGAAGGCGGCGGCGATATCTACTTCCTCAGCGTCTGCTCCTTTGACATCCTCACCCGCATCGCTATCGCCGACGTCCGTGGCCATGGCCGCAACGTCAAGGAACTCAGCGCCTGGCTCTACGCCCTTCTCGCCGAACAGATGCACTCTCTCGACGGCGCCGCCATCTCCACCGCCGCCGTCCTCAGATTCAATTCGATGGACAATACCCTCCACTTCGCCTATGCCGGCCATCCCCCCGTTCTCGTTCGCCGCGCCCAATCCCTCTGGTCTCCCGTTCTCCTCAGCGACACCCCTGGGCCCGCCAACCTCCCTTTAGGCGTCATGCGCCGCGTCTAATATGACCAGGGCACCATCGCCCTCGCCCCCGGCGACAATGGCCTTTCCGCCGTGCTCGCCACCACCGATCATGCCGAACTCCCACAAGTCCGCCAAGCCGTTCTGCCCCGTATGCGCGAGTTCGCCGGCCCCCAAACCCTTGAACAGGATGACTGCACCGTCTTCATCGCTGAACTGATCCCTGGAGAGTGACCGTACTGGAACCCTGCGCGGTGGAGTTTGTCCAACCAGTACTTTGGTTTGCAGATAGGAAAAACCCTGAGACGAATTCAGATCCGAACTAGGCCTTTTTCCTAATTTGTCTCCTCCCCCCCCGATGATAAATTACCTACAGCAGCTGACAAACAAATACAAACAAGTTGCATGGGAGAGGAAAACACTATGAATCGCATCAAGAATTTTATCCTGAAAGTTCAGATCCTGAAGGACACCAAGGGCCAAGACCTTATCGAATACGCGTTGATGGCCGGCTTTGTGGCCGTTGCCGCTGGCGCCATCATGCCTGGCGTGTCGACCTCGATCAGCACCATTTTCTCGAAGGTCGCCTCGTCGATGAGCTCCGCCGCCGCCGCTTCCTAATCGAAGCCTAGCAAGAAACACAAAGGGCATCCGGAAAAGCGAGCCTCGTTCGCTCTCCGGCTGCCCTTTTGCCTTTCTTGACCTCAACTCATGATCGAAATTCGCCTCCGAGTCCGCCCAACGGAGCATGTGAACGCCGTTCTTTAATCTGGTGGCCCTTACTCTTCCGACGATCGTCGGGACCTACGGCTACTATTGGGCTCGAACGACCCGTGGTGCTACCAACATGGGCGAGGCGATGGCGCCGTTTTTCGTTCTGGCAATGTTCCTGACCATCGCCGCAGCCGCGGGCGAAGGGGCCGCCGTCGTCTCACTCGTGCGCGGCGAACGGTTAGCTTGGTTGTCGTGGCTAGCGGTGGCGGTCAACGGCGCCCTGCTGCTGCCCGCCCTCTACCTGTTAACCACGATGGATTGGCGTTAGCTGCCAGCGTGGTACCCTGCTGAAAATGTCTCAGTTGGCTCTCACCCTCCTTCTCTGCGTCTCTGCCCTCGCCGCCCACT
The DNA here is from genome assembly GCA_026394015.1 of Acidobacteriota bacterium. GTDB lineage: Bacteria > Acidobacteriota > Terriglobia > Bryobacterales > Bryobacteraceae. Next base: position 11,031 of record JAPKZA010000161.1, on the reverse strand, counting down.
ACCCTGATCCCGTCGAAGGCGACTACCTCCTCCGCGACTACAAATTCGTCTCCGGCCAAACTCTCCCGGAACTCCGTCTTCACTACATCACCGTCGGCACCCCAACCAAGGATGCCACGGGTAAAGTAACCAACGCCGTCATCATCATGCACGGCACCGGTGGCACCGGCCGCGCCTTCCTCTCCGCCACTTTTGCCGAGATCCTCTTTAAGCCCGGCGGCCTCCTCGACGCCTCCCGCTACTTCATCATCCTCCCAGATGCTATCGGCCACGGCCAATCTAGCAAACCCAGCGACGGCCTCCGTCTTCAGTTCCCCAATTACCGCTACGAAGACATGGTCCGGCTCCAACACAAACTGGTTACTGAAAAACTCGGCGTCAACCACCTGCGACTCGTCATGGGTACCTCCATGGGGGCCATGCATACCTGGATGTGGGGGTACCTCTTTCCCGATTTCATGGATGCCCTCCTCCCGCTGGCCTCCGCCCCGGTCGAAATCGCCGGCCGCAATCGCATGTTGCGCAAAATGATCATCCAATCCATCCGCGCGGACCCCGACTTCAACAGCGGCAACTACTCGAAACCGCTCCAAGGCATGCTCGGCGCCGAGTTTGCGCTTTTCATGATGACGTCGAGCCCGCTCCAGCTTCTCAAACAAGCGCCCACCCGCGAGCAAGCCGACAAGGCGTTCGAAGCCCGCTTCCTCCCCGCGCCCCCGCGGGATCCCAACGACATGCNTGCTCTACACCCTTGAGTGCTCCGCGGACTACAACCCGGCGCCGCATTTGGAGAAGATAAAAGCCCCCCTCTTCGCCATCAACTCCGCTGACGATCTCGTCAATCCTCCGGAACTCGGCATCCTCGAACGCGAGATCAAACGGGTGAAGCGGGGCCGCTACATTCTCCTGCCGACATCGGACAAAACCCGCGGCCACGGCACCCATTCCCAACCGGCGGTTTGGGGACCCTACCTAGCAGAACTGCTAAAAGTGCCGCAGCCCTGATCGATTTCACCCCCGTCTTACGCCCAAGCTAGTGTATGCCTAACTCGCCCGAATTCGTCCATCTGGAAGTACCCGCCCGCCTTGCCGACCTGGCGTTCCGCGTCGCCGTCCCCAGCGACTGGAATTCGCACGAGATTCCCCCGGAAAACATCGATTTCAGTGAACCCACCGCCTTCGCCGCGTTAGCGATCGTCGCCGCCCCTTGGGCCGCCGTCGTGCTGACGGTCGCCGCTCGGCCCGCCTTCGAAGATGGAACCCTGCAAGATTGGAGCTTGTTCCTTCTCTCTTCCCAAGGCATCCGCCCCACCGCCTTCGGTCCTGCGGCGATTGGTAACGTCCAAGGGTTGGTCGGCGTGGGGAGCCAGGACCAGGAAGGTTCCTCGTTCGAGGTCAGATTCGCGTTTTTCGAAGATGGCGGGCGCTTCGTTTACCTCGGGCTTTTTGCGCCCGAAGCGATCAGCGCGCCGCTGGAAACCAATTGGAAGATTGCGCTCCAAAGCTTCATCCTCGAGAGGCCGCAAGGCCAGAACGTTCCCGTTGGTTCCGGGATGGGGGTCATGCCCGAGCCAGAGCCAGAAGCGGAGCCCACCACGCCCGCACCAGTCGCCCCCGCCGAATTCACCGCCATGGACTTGGGCTTTTTCGCCAAGTCCGATGACTTGGCGACGCTCGATCCAGAGCACCCTTTCAACGTCCGGCTCCGCGATCAAGGCATCGGCTTCGTGCCGAATTTGCTTGCCTCCGATCTCCAGACCAAGACCGCCACCCTCGGTGCGGGGGCCATTCAAGCCGTCATCCAAGTCGCCCTCGGCTGGCATGTCAACGATGATGGGAAGCGAACGCTGCTCCTCGACCCCGCCGGAAAAGTTCAGATCAGCCTGCACCTGCTCGCTAAGGAAGGCCGAAGCGTTGACCAGATTCGCGACGACATTCAGGCCGAGGCCGAACAATCCCATCCCAACCCCGAATTTGTCCGGTTCGAGGCCGCCGGTATGTCGGCCCTTGGAGTCCGTAACATCCTGGTCAACGACGAACCCATCGACCAAGTGCACTTACTCACTCCGTGGGCAAACGATTCAGCCGTGGTCCGCGCGCGAGTTACCGCCGATCCCGCTTCCACTGGCTACGCTCTCGACTACGCCGCCCTGATTCTGCAAAGCATCGAGTACGGCCAGTAATGGCATCCGACGGCCCGTGGTGGGACAAGGCGCAAACCCTCGAGCGCGCCGACCGCCTCGAAGAAGCCGAACAGTTACTCCGCGACCAAATCCCTTCCCTCTACTGCGCCATTCAGATCGCCGAACTCTATCGCCTCCGCTGGATCCGACTCCAACCGGCCGATCCAGCCAAGGCCGCCGAAGCCCGCCAAAAAGCTGCCAACTGGGCGCGCACGTACGCCTCCTGGGCCACCAGCGGCGGCGAAGGAACGGCCCTCTCGCTCGAACGTGACGAATTCCTCACGAAACTCGGGTCGGAGCCCCTGGACTAACATGCACGATATCACCGTCTTCCCCGCCGCCCTTCGCGAACTCATCGAAGCAGAGTTGAACGCCGGTAACACTATCGTCCAGCGATCGAACACCTTTCCCGCGCCGCCAGCCGGGGCCTGGGTGATGCTCGAAAAACCCGTCACCACCCGGCCACGCCAAACCGCCGAAGGTGTCAAGTTCTTCGAGCGCCAGTCGTCGACTCAGTCCGGCGAATTCTTCGACGCCGATCGGTTCTTCTTCGTCTTGGAACCGCCTATCCCCCCTCCCCCCGAGGCCGACATGGACGCGATCCGCGCCGAACTCAAAGCCCGGGAGCGAGCTTCCGACGAGGCCAGTTACGACCGGACCTACCGATGAACTTCCTTGATTCCCCCCCGCCCCGGTCTCGGCCATTTACCGAGTCTGAGTTCGGTCTCTATGCCAGGTCGGATAACCTCGCCTCGCTTCGTCGGTCGCACTCTCGCAACGTCCAACTCCTCGGTCAAGGCGCAGGCTACGTGCCGAACATGCTCGCAGTCGATCCGGACGACCGCACGGCCACCCTCGCCGCCTCTGCACTCCAGGCCGACCTCACGGTAGCCCTCGGCTGGCATGTACACGATGATGGGACCCGGATCCTCGTCCAGGACGCCTCGCAAAAGATCCAAATCAGCCTCCACTTTCTCCACCACCCCGACCGTAACATCGACCAGATGCTGAATGACCTGCAAACACAGATCCGGCAAGCCTATGAGAACCCCGAGTTTAAGCGGTTTGTCCACCAGGACATCTCTTTGTTGATGGTCCGACGGATCCACCAAAACAACGAGCCCATTGAGCACGTACACTTACTTACCGGGTGGATCAGAGATACGTCAATCTTGCGCGCTCAGGTGACCGTTGACGCCTCTTCCCGGCGATACGCCGTCAACTACGCCTGCCTCATTCTGAAGAATGCGATCCACTGCCTGACGCCGCGTCTAAACAGGCGCCCGGAACCCGATGGCCCGCTCTGGTGGCAACGCGCCCAATGGTTGGAACGCCAGGACCGGCTACCGGAGGCCGAACAGACCATTCACAATGGAAGTCCGTCCATATTCTGCGCCATCCAGATCGCGGAGATGTATCGCCTCCGTTGGAACCGCCTCCGTGCGACCGATTCCGCCGCGCGTTCCGAAGCCCGCCAACAGGCCGCCAATTGGGCCCGCGCACACGCCTCCCGGGCCACCAGCGGCGGCGAGGCCGCAGCCCTCTCCATCGAGCGCGACGAGTTTCTGGCGCAGTTAGGCCCCGAGCCATTGGACTAAACGAAGCAGAGCCCGAGCCCCTTCAAACAAGCCGAGCGGGCTCTGCCGGTCGAACTCGACGGCGACCAACGTCGATCCCGCTGCCGACCCTCGTGGCTTCAACCAATCGTTTACAACTCGGACCTGTTTCGCTATCCTAACTGTGGATCAATACATCTCGCGGCCTCTCTGCCGTGCCCAGCGGAGCATCTTCATACAGGAACTATCGCAAATTCCGCAGTCATCGACCGGAACAATAAACTTGGTTTCAGATCCGTCCGCTTCGCGGTTCCCCAACCTGTTTTCATGGGCGATCGCTCTCCTTTTGGTCGCCTCGATCGCTCGCGGATGGCTGATGCCCTTGCACAACGGCTACTGGCTGGACGAAACGGGCACCTACTATCTGATTTCCGGCACCTGGGACCAATTTCTACAGCGAATGAGTCACACGATTCAATCGCCAATATACTGCACCTTCCTCTGGGTCGTTTTCCATACCATTGGGCCCCACGAACTGATTTTGCGGCTACCCTCCGTAGTCGCGATGGCGCTGGCCGCATATTGGCTCTACCGGTTTGCGAGCGAAGCGATCCACCCCGACGTTGGAAAATTGGCCCTCGTAACCTTCGTGGCGATGCCCGATGTCGCCCAATTGTCGTTTCAGGCCCGCCCATACTCCTTGCTAATCGCGGCCGTAGCGGCAGCGGCGTTCTACTTCCATCGATGGCTCAACTCAGGTGCCCGATCGGCCGGCTATGCCTGCGTGCTCGCAATGGCCGTCGCCTTCTACGGCCACGTCGCAGGCGGCCTCATCGGAGCGGTCTTTCTTGCTGTCATCATTCGGCTGTTCGTGTTCGAAGGAAAACGATTCCACTGGATCCATATCAGCGTCGGACTATCGCTGTTCATGCTCCTAATTGTTCCCGTTTTCCCGTACTATCTCGCTGCCGCCAGGGAGGCCGCAACCTACAGCTTCTCCGGGAGCCCTTCGAGCCTCGCTTTGATCAGCGCCTCCCCAGCCGTGGAGCCTCTTGCCAGCTTGCTCGTTGGCCTTTGTACCTTGGTCCTATTCGTCAGTCGGCTCACGTGGCGACCCCTGCCTGTAACCAACGCCACGGTCGCCTTTATCGCTTTGTGGCTCTTCCTGCCGCCGTTCGTGCTCTTGGTCATCTCGAAAGTTACCCCTGCGAAGTTGTTTGTGCCCCGTTACTACTCCTTAGTCACCCCAGCCGCCGCCATTCTAATCGGACTGTTGGTATCCCTGCTGAAAAATCAGTGGCATCGCTTGGCACTCATTACCATCATCGTGCTGACGCTAACGGTACGATCCTGGTCCATCGGAGTGTGGCCCAAAGTATGGGGTATCGACTGGCGGATGACCTCCCACCAACTCCTGGCTCAGAGTTATGCCCCCCAAACCCCAGTGTTCCTGAGAACCGGCTTCGTCGAAGCGAAGTCCATGACTCGCCTGGAGAAAAAGGAGTACCGAGAATTCATTCTGTCGCCGATTTCGCTCTACCCGTTCCCGGGCACTGTCCGCGCCCTTCCCGATAGCCCTGACTCTCAGTTCGATGCCTACATGGCGACCCTGACCAACGACTTGGCGCGCCAAAACATGTTCGTCGTCGTCGCCGACGATCACTGGGTTGAGTGGTTCCGGAAAAGGTTCCTCGGAAGTTTCCAGGAACGGACCTTACCCACGGTCCAGAGAATCTCTATCGTCGAGTTCCGGCGAACCACACCCGCCGATTTGCCGCCCATCCCCTCCCGTCCAAAGCCATAGCTGCCTCGTTGCCGCGCCTGGCGGCGGGTCGACATCGCTCACTCCCTGTCTTCCTCGGATCCCCGGCGTACCCGCCTGCGACCAGCTAAACTCAAGGCATATGCTCAAATGGTCCGATGTGCTCGACCTCGCCGCCAACGGTAACCCCGTCCCCGCCCACAAAGTCGTCAAATCTGACGCGGAATGGCGCGAACAGTTGACGAGTGCCCAGTACCAAGTCACCCGCCTCACCGGCACCGAACGCGCTTTCAGCTCCGAAATGTGCAGCCTGTTTGCACCCGGGCTCTACTCTTGCATCTGCTGCAATACCCTCCTGTTCGATGCCAGCCAGAAATTCGAGTCCCATACCGGCTGGCCGTCCTTCACCCAGCCCATCGAAACGAACGTCATCGCCTACCGCTTCGACGGGCCCGCTTTTCTCGAACGCGTCGAGACCATCTGCAACACGTGTGACGCCCACCTCGGCCACGTTTTCCCCGACGGCCCGAAGCCGAGCGGCCTCCGCTACTGTATGAACGCCGTCGCCCTTCAGAAAGTTCGCAACACCGACGCCGGCTGACGAGCATCCGCTTCTATACTGAAAGATGACGTTTAAGAACGCACCGAGGAGAACGACGATGAAATTGGCAACAGCAGCCCTGCTGCTTAGCTTGGCGGCAGCGGCTTCGGCCCAGGTCAACGTGGGTGCCACGAACCCCGAAGCCACCCTACCCTTTAAGATGACCACCACGGCCACCTTCGGCCTGCCCTGGCGCATCGCTTTCCTGCCCGACGGCCACATGCTGGTCACCGAAAAGATCGGCCCGATCTGGCTCGTCTCCCCCACCGGCGAAAAGATCGCCCCGCTTTCCAACACGCCTCCCGTCTACTGGCAGGGCCAGAACGGCATGCTCGGCGTCTTCCTTTCTCCCAATTACTCGACCGACCAAAGCATCTACATCACCTACATCGAGCCCGGTGAGTACGGCGGCGGTCAAGCCCTCGCCCGCGCCAAACTCGTCACCGGCCGCGTCCCCCGCCTCACCGACTACGAAGTCCTCTGGCGCCAACTGCCCAAGGGCAAAGGCGGCCAAGCCGGCGGCCAGATCGCCTTCTCGCCAGACGGTAAGTTCATCTACATGACCGTCGGTGACCGCCAGCGCATGACCCCCGCCCAGGACCCCGACCAACCCGTCGGCAAGATCCTCCGCCTCACCCTCGACGGCAAACCCGCCCCCGGCAACCCCAACTTTGGGAAAACCGGCGCCGCCACCCTCTCCCTCATCGATCCCCCGCGCGACACCAACGTCGCCAAGACCGCGGCGAAGGTGAGCACGTACACCTTCCCCAGCGCCAACGATACCCCGGCCGAAACCTGGGCTTCCGGCTTCCGCGCGCCTTATGGCTTGGCCTTCTCCCCCACCGGCGAGTTGTGGGAAGTCGAGCACGGCCCCCGCGGCGGCGACGAACTGAACCTGATCGAAAAGGGCAAAAACTACGGCTGGCCCCTCGTCTCCTATGGCATGAACTATAACGAAGTGCCCATCCCCAGCCACGATACCCGCTCCGACTTCACCAAGCCGGTGCTCTATTGGGTTCCCGTGGTTGCTCCGGGCAACCTGATGTTCTACCGCGGCAAGAAGACCTTCCCCCAATGGGATGGCAACGGCTTCATCAGCGGCTTGGCCACCAAATCGATCAATCGCATCATTTTCGACGGGAAAGGCGGAGCCAAAACCGCCGAGCGGTGGGACGTCGGCAAGCGCGTCCGCGACGTGGAACAGGCCCCGGATGGCTCACTGTGGATGCTAGAAGACGCTAACCCCGGCGCGCTCGTTCACATCACCCCGAAGTAAGTAACTAAACAGGGGGCCGGATCCATTCCGGTCCCTTCGAGGTCACTGCTTCAGGTTCCACGTGTAGATAACATCAGCATCAATCTTCACGGCACACCCCAGCAAAAGGCAATCGTAAACCCTTCCGCTGTTGAAATCTCGCTTTGCCGCATCGGTAATCGTTCGATAGTATTATTCGCTATCCAAGCCCACTGGGGTGAAGCGGGCCTGTACCTCGTCTACGAAAAACAAAGCTTGGGCCGGCAGTATGGTCTCCTTCACCGGCAGCGCGGTCATCGAGGACGTGCTTACAAGCCGAGGGCTCGCCGCGTCGTGAGAGGGATGACCCCGCCAAAAAGCCGCCACCAACACCGACGCCTCGAAGAACTCCCTCATCCCATAAATTCGCCAATCCGCTTCTGGCGCTCTTGGTCCAGCCAGTCCGGTATCGACACTTCCGTGGCCTCGCCGTCGAATACCCAAACTCCCATTTCTTTAATAATCCGCGCCTTAGGTCGCTCCACCCGCAAGGCGATTTGGTCCCCATGACTCTCCAATTCTAAAACGTCCCCAGGAACGAGGTGAAGTTCCTGGCGAAGTTGCTTCGGCAGCATCACCCGTCCAGCGCGATCAAGAGTCACTTTAGCTGTCATACCGGTTACCTTGGCCGCGCATTCTCTCGAATGTAGTCACCCACCCGATCCGGCCCCGGCCCAATGTAGTGATACTGCTCCGCGTATTCCAACCCATGCGTCTTCCCGATCGCACGGTCCCGTTCCAGCACGAACTGCCGTATGTATTCCCGGTTGGCCGTCGTATCGTCATTGCCTAGTATTGGCAATGTCTTGCCCTCTTTCAGCAGCCGAGCCCGCAGCCGCGCACCCGTCTCCCCCGCCGGGCCCTGCGCCTTATTCTCCAGATTGGCGTCGATCTTCTTCTCCACCCACGGCGCAATGTCGATGACTCGATTCACTTGCTGCTGGAACCGCGCGAAGTAATACTTCTCGGTCACGCTATGCGGCTTCAGTCCCGCGTCGAAGTGTTCCGGGTAGTCCTTCTCGCCGCCGGCCATCCACGCCGCGGCCTCCACGCACGCGCTGGTGACGTAGTGGTCCGGATTCTCTTCGTAATGCCCGGTCGGATCGTAAGTGATCACAATATCAGCCCGCATCAACCGAAACAGAAAGATCAATCGCTGCCGCAACTCACTCCGCGCGATGTTATCCATCATGTGGTTGTTGTAATTCAGCTCGTAAGTCTTCTTCACCCCGAAAACGCGGTTCAGCGCATCCTGGTCCCGCTGGTTGGCGATCACGGTCTCGGCGTAATTCCCCGGCCCGGCCATATCATCGTTGGTCACCCGGATCATATACGGCGTCGCCCCTTCCTCGATCAGCTTGGCGTACAACCCGCCCGCGAAAATCGGAATATCGTCCGAGTGCGGCTGAATCGCCACCACCACCTGCCCAGCCCGGGGCTTGCCCGCGCGCTTCCTCTCGATCACCACCGGCCCATGCGAGTCGAACGATCGGCTCAGCTGCTGGGCTTGCAGAGCGACGGGGAGTAAGGAGACAAACGCGCGGCGGTTCATTTGGATTTCAGGGTATCGCGGATCAGGTTCGCAATGGGGACATCGACGATGGAGCCACCCCCGTTGCCTCCACTCACTCCGCCACCGTTCACCAGCACTTCGGGCACGATCTTCATCCCCTTCTCCCCGGCCGCCGCCAAAGCCGTGGCCACCTGAACCAGCGCGTAATTCGCCGCGTCCATCGATTCGATCTTCTGCTTGATCACCTTCGCCTCGGCCTCGCCGATGGCTAGCGTTCTGGCGGCCAGCGCGTCGCCCGTGATCCGCGTCACCCCCGCATCGGCCCCCGCGTTGATCGTCTTGGCTTCCGCTTCGCCCCGCGCCGCGGCCACCGTCGATTCCGCGTTAAACCGCGATATCGCCACCTTCCGCTCCGCCGCCACTACCTGCGGTTGCGTATCCGCCAGCGCCTTGGCCTGCTCTAACTGCTGCCGTTGCGTCTGCGCCTGCGTCTGCACCTCAAACGTCTGCTTTTCCGTCTCGGCCACCTTGCGGTCCGTCAACGGCTTCATCAGCTCAGCCGGCGGATTGATGTCGCCGATCAGCGTTTCCACCGCGCCCACGTTATAGTCCGACAGCGCCCGGGCAATCGCCTCCTTGGCCTCCTTCTGCCGTTCGGAACGCTTGGTCAGGAAGTCGATCACGTCCGAGCCCTGCGCCGTATTGCGGAAGTAGTTGCCGATGGTCGGCTCCAGCACCTGGGTCACCAGCGCTTCCATGCTGCCAAAACGGGCGATCACCCGCGGCGCGTCATTGCGCGGAATGTGAATAATCTGCGAAACGTCCAGGTTGTACGAAAAGCCATCCGCCGAACGAACGGTGATCGTCGATAGCTTCGCGTCCAGGTTGTGGCTCTCTGTCCGGCCCGTCGCCCAGTTCAGCACCACGTTCGCCGTCGGCACGATTTTCACCTTATGGGTATGCGGATTGATTGGGTACATCCCCGGGTCCAGCGGATCAACCCAAACCCCCTTCTCGCCCCGGCCCACCAGGTTCCCGTGCCGGAAATCAGCCCCGGTCACGTCCCGCCCCTCCCGCCCCACGTAAGCCACCACGACGCCCACGTTCGCAATCGGCACGTTCGTCTGGTCGACAAACTCCACCGTCGCGAACTTAGGATTGATGAAGTACCGGCCGTTCAGCAGCACCTGCTCCTGCAACCCCTTGGTGCCGCCGTTGGCGACGAATTTCATCGGGTCCTGGAACATATTATGCTCCGCAACTTCGGGTCCGGCGATCTCGCCCGTCTTCAACGACGCCCCCTCCCGCGTCGTAATGATGCCGATCTTGCCGTCGGGAACGTCGGTCACCGCGGCTTTTTCGACATGAAATAAAACCGGGTTTATGCGGTAGGTGCCTTGGGGAATAATGGCCATCTGCGGGCCCCGCTCGCCGCCGCCGTCGATGAACGCGCGGGCGTCCTGGAACGAATCGCAGTCCACGTGGCGGCCGATGATGCGGCCCCCGGTCAGGGCCTTGCCGTCGCGGGCCTCGACGACGCCGATCTCGCCGGCCTCGATGTAGGTCATGTGCACGGTCGTCACTTTGAAAACGAGGTGGTTGATTCGCCAAGTACCGGGAGACAGCAGCGCCATCTGCGGGCCGCGTTCGCCGCCGGCGAGCAGAAACGCGCGGGCATCCTGGAAGTTATCGCAGTCTACTTGTCGGGCGATGATCCGGCCGTCCGGCAGCACCCGTCCATCGCAGCTTTCCACCACCCCGACCTGGCCCGAAGGGATGACCATTTGGGGGACGATGGCGATGTCGTACTGCCACGGCCAAAGGCCGATATGGAGGCCTGGCGGCAGCGTATCGGCCTGGATACCGGCCTCACCTTTTAGCGCCACGATCTTGCCCGGCGGCAGCTCTTTATTCGCCCCGAACAGGACGAACTTCTTCACGACGGTGCCGATGGCGCTATCGGGAATGATATAGACGCCGAGTCACTGCTGTCCGAAACAACTCGAGAACGGGCGACACGTGTTGTAAACATGGGTCTTAAGCCGTTGGAATTGAGTTCGGAAAGTTGAGGTCTAGTTTTTCGGGTTACTGTCTCCTGTCCAAGAAGATTGCCCGTGGGCAT
>JAPKZA010000138.1 GCA_026394015.1 Acidobacteriota bacterium | reverse complement strand
GCTTTTGAACGGGCTGACTGGAGCCGCACCACTGAACATTCGGCCTACTTCCGCTGCCTGAACTTCTTCAGTTTGCATCACCGGGCCACGCCGTCGCAGGTTCCTTCTCCTTTGGTCCCGGCCTACCCGGGTGCGACGCTTTTGAGGAACCGCGCACAACGGACTCGCTTCGGCCTGTGCGCTTCCGAGCGATGATGCGATTCTTTCTGGTGTTGATAGCCGTTTCGGCCGGGTTGATGGCGCAGAGTTTTCCGCCGCATGTGGCGATGGATGCTTTGCTGGACATCCGTTTTTTTCCGCAGCAGGGCGGATTCATGATGGCGACGTCGGTGCCGGTGCTGTTCCCGCCTCCGGGAGAGACGAAGGCTCGGCTTTTGATTAAGAAGGCGGGAGGGGGGGCTGCCGTCGTGACGAAGGCGATGATCGTGGAGCCTTGGCCGCCGCACGCGGCGTTTGGCAATTTGAAGCCAGCCGATGGACAGGTTGGCTTTGGCCCTATCACAGCGGGCGATTATGTGATGTCGGTGGAGATTAACGGCAAAGAGATCAGCGCGTATCCGTTCAGCTTGAAGGCAGAGCAAGGCGGGGATCCTTTTAATCCGAAGAATTCGCTGGTGCGAACGGGCCCTTGGTCGAAGGCGGCGTTTTTGATTGGCCCGGTGGAAGATAACGGGGCATCGGTGGAGGTGGGAATCTGGCTGAGTACGCGGGAGTTACCGGAATACGTGCCGCGGAAGCAGGTGCCATATACGCTGCATTTGATGACCGGGGGCAAGCAGATGGGACTGGTTGAAGGCATGGTATCGGATGACGACTGGACACTTTTCAAGCCGGAGGTTCGGCAGGGACACGGCGGCGGCCCGGTGAAATGGAAGGTGCTGATCGGCACACCGGGGGCGTACACGCTGGAGTATCGGGCGGCGGGAAAGACAATTCGGACGTACAAGTTTCAGGTGGCCGGCGGAAAAGTAAGCCGCATTGCGCAGAACGAGGTGGGCTATGCGGGAACGGACGCATTGCCGCCGCAGTCGCTGATTGCGGATCGACGACGGGAAGAGTTCTGGCTCGCTCCGATTCAGTAGTAGCCGTTATTTCAGTTGTCAAAGAGCAGAATACGGTTCGAAGGCGGCGGGGTTCTACGGAACGAAGCCAAGTCAGGGCCGATCGTGAAAGGCCGGGGCGCTGACCGGGGCGGTCGGGACGAATTGCGGTTCGAAGCCAACTTCCGGTAAGGGGGAGTTGGCCGTGGCCACTTTGACCGGGACCTGTTCCGGCTGGGGGACAGGGGCCGGCCGATTCTTCTGGGCTTGCTGGAGTGCTTTTAGGGCTCGTTGATAGCCACGCTCGGTGGAAGTGACATAGCGCTGGGTCCGGCTGAGGACTCCGTCATAGCTGTTGTTGAAGAAGCCGGCGGCGAGCAGATGATCGGGGTGAGTATCCACGACTTCGGTGCCGTCGTTGAGGACTTCGAAGATATCCTGCATGACGAGGGCGGAAATTCTGGTTTCGACGCGGCGGGCGCGATTCAGGCGCCAGAGCGATTCGGTGAGTTGGTCGACCAGGACATTTTCTTCGGCGGTCATCGGGAGATAGGTCGCATGGGTTTCGGCACGGAGTTGGTCGAAGTCGGATTGAAGCTCTCCGGGTAGGAGGAGAGCGCTGGAACAGAGGCCGTGGGCGAGACGGTTTTTGCTGGAAGCGGCTTTGCCTTCGGGGGTACGGGGGCCGGTCGACTTCATGGCATTGCGCCGGTTAGCGAGTTGACGAGCGGCGGCGCGCTCAGTTTCGAGGCGGATTTCGAACTGGCGGACGGCTTCGTCCTGCCAGGCTTGGAGATCAAAAGGCTCTTCGTTTTGCATGGTCTTGGTTCCTTGGAGTAGAAAAGGAAAAGCCCGCCGGGCCAGGGAGGCGCAGCGGGCTTTTCTCGATTTAACGGTACACCATGGTGGCAAGGTTTTTACGTTCGAGAAGAGTCGATTTGTTGCAAAGAAGGGAAATATAAACTTTTTCCGGCCGTGAACGGGAAACGGCCGGAGGGGCATCCAGTACTAACGCCGGCTGAGTACTGGGTATCTGTTTTGGAGTTCGCGGGCACGATTTTATGTTGCGATGGGTAGCGGCCCCCGCGCCCGGAACACCGTAGGCGAAGGCGCTTTGCCTCGTTAAGGGACACAAACAGTTTGCGAATTCGCGACGAAGTGAGCATCAGGGGCGGTCCCCGATCGATGCATCGATGAAGTTATTCCCGAGGCGGAAAGGTGAGTAGGGCTTGGGACTTTTGCGGCACTCGTGTTCCTGCGCGTCACTCGCAATCCTTGACCATCAATTCTATCCAAGAGGTTCCGTACCCTCATTCAAAATCGCCAGGTACTCGCCATAGGCATAAAGGCGGTCGCGCTGTTTGCCGGTGATCTCCTGTAGGATGCCAAGATTCCGCATGTGCTCCACGGCACCCGCCGCCGTCGGATAGGAAAGGCCCGTCGCCTCCCTGGCTCCACGTATAGAAAAAAGCGGACGCGTTTTCGTGTATTCATGGATTCGCAAAACCGAAGCGGCTGGACGCCCGAGAGCTTCAATGTTTTTGCGGTCCGCCTCCAACATCGCAATCATTCTTCGAGCAGCGCTGACTGCCTGCTCGGCGGTATCCCTGACGCCCCGAAGGAAAAACTCAAGCCAGGACTCCCAGTCTCCAGTGAGACGAACCTGGGTCAGATGATCGTAGTAGGATTGCCGGTTGGCTTTGAAGAAAAGACTCAGGTACAGAATTGGATCCTTCAGCGCACCGCTAGTGCAGAGCAGAAAAGTGATCAGCAACCGACCGAGCCGGCCGTTCCCGTCTAGAAACGGATGGATTGTCTCAAACTGGACATGCACAAGACCTGCCCGGATGAGATGCGGTAGTTCCTGGCGCTCATCATGAAGGAACAGTTCCAGTTCCCCCATTAATTCCCTCACCTTGTCCGGTGGTGGGGGGACGAAAAAGGCGTTCCCTGGACGGGTGCCGCGAATCCAGTTTTGGCTCCGTCTGAATTCGCCGGGCTGTTTATCACTACCCCTGCCATGGGAGAGCAGCACATCATGGATCTCACAAATAAGCCGGAGCGAAAGCGGAAACCCTTCCTTGATTCGCTCCATTCCGTAGTTGAGAGCCGCAACATAGTTCGACACTTCCTGGACATCCTCCAGAGGCACGCCGGGAGCAGCTTCATTCTCAAACAGAAGTAGATCTGAGAGCGATGACTGAGTTCCTTCGATCTGAGATGAAAGGACAGCTTCCTTCCTGACGTATGCGTATATGAAGAGCGAAAGATCCGGCAGTACCGAGGCCAATCCATCCAGGCGACCGGTCGCTTGGTTCGCTTGTTCAAGCAGAAGGTGCAGCTTGTCAAGTTGGACGGGAGGAAAGGGTGGCAGGGCCGGAGGCAGGAATGCCCGCACGGTTTCACCGCCGAAAGTGGTGACGGAATACTTTCCAAGTCTCTTATTTTCCGTATCTTGAGCCACTATGAAAGGTTCCTTTAATAAGCGTCGACGCTATTAAAGGATAGCTGCCTTTTCCTTAATAGACCAGTGGGCTTTCCAGGATTGCCGCAGATTCGAACTGTTGCAGAATTTGCAACAGTTCGGGGCGAGGACCATCCCGGCTGTCCGTTGCGATTGCCTCTATAAAGTCTGACTCCCGACGCCCGAACGCCCCTCTTCCGGGCTGCCCGCAAGATCCCTGGCATCAAAGGCTTCGCCCAAAGAATCGGGGAAGCTCTTCGCCGTTACCGAGCTGCAGGCTCCCCGTCGAGGCAGCTCTGCAAGTTCGAGCACATCCGTGGCGTTATGTCCCAGACCGATCATAGTCTGAGAGACCTCGCTAGCCGCGATTTCCCACCAAGAGCCAGCAAAAAGCCATAGTTTCTGGCATAACTATTTTTGACGACAAAGAGTTAGAGACCCAGAAGCAACGGCTTTCGCCCGAGACAGAGTCTATCCAAGCTGGATTCGGTTTTGGAAGCGGGTTCGGCAAGCCAATGACCGTGGACTTTGCCGGTCCCATCGCAACCTCCGACGGCGGTCTACGGCGGCTAAAGCAAACCGAAACCAAGCTCAGTCTCCTCCCACGACTCTCCCGCTGCTTTCGCGACGCGCGCGACCCCACCCGCGCCGAACACTCGGTCGCCGAACTGCTCGCACAACGGCTTTTGGCCTCGCCCTGGGCGAGGCCGTTCGTAACCATCCCGACCGCTTGCGGCCGAACGCCCACGGCGGATTTCTATTGCGCGCGAGGGGACAGGGCGAATCGGGTATCGCTGCCTGCCGACCGGGTGCATGCGCAACCGTGACGGGTGCCAAACCCCCGCGACAGGATTGCCTAGCCGCCGAAGCAACTTCCTCTCCCGCTTAAGCGGGAGGCTCGTGAGCCGGCGGGGATCGATCCGACCACCCGATGAGGTTCCCGAGAAAAACAGTTGGGCCCGGCCGATCGCGCGGGCCCAACCGAAAGCAACCCGACTTCCCGCTACTGCCCCTTCTCCGGCACCGTCACCGTCACCGGAATCGTCACCGGCCCGCCGCCTCCGGTCTCCCGGGTGGTCACCCGAATCGTCCCCGTGTGCACACCCGGCTTCAGGAAGTACGTGTTGGCGGTCACCCGCAGGTTCACCGGGGTCATCCCAGTTTCCGGCTGTACCGAGAGCCAGCCGCCTTCGCTCACCGCCTCGGCCTCGTACCGCACCTGCCGCCCGCGCGAGGTGATGTACAACACCCCCGCCGACGATCCGTCCAACGGCATCGCCGCCGGCAACGCGATGAACTGCGGCGGCTCCGTCACGGTCAGCCGGACATAGACGAAGACAGGTTCCGCCCCTTCCGCCTGCATCGTAACGATGCCCAGGTATATACCCGGCTTGAGTTGGGTGTTCGGCGTAATCGTCAACTTCCCAGGCAACGTTAGGATCTTCGGCGTCACCTCCAGCCACGGAACCTCCGCACGCACCGCAATCGACAGGCCCGGGGTCCCTTCGACCTCAGCCGTCAGCGGTGTGACCTTATCCCCAGTGGGAAAGTTTGCCTCTAGCCGGACCTGCGGCAGAGCGATCTCGGGCTTCTCGCCCTGACTGACCGAGAACTTCCTGCCGCCAATCGTCAGGGTTCCAACTCGCTCGCTCCCGGCGTTAGCCGCCACGGTGTAGAGAACCGTGCCGTTGCCCGTGCCGGAGGCCCCACCCGTGATCGTCAACCACGATGCGTTCGACGTCGCCGTCCAGGCAAAGTCGGTCGCGTTCGAAGTGACGGCGATCGATCTTCCCACGGCTCCACTCACCGGCGCCGCATACGAGACGGGCGCGAGGGTCACGCTTCCCGTCACGCCGCTCTGCGTCACGGTCAGCGTCTGGCCGCCGATCGTCAGGGTGCCCGTGCGACTATTGATGCTCGTGGCGTTGGCAGCTACGTTGTAGGTGACCGTGCCGCTGCCCGTGGTCGAGGCGCCGGCGGTGATCGTTAACCAGGATGCGTTCGATGTCGCCGTCCAGGCGAAGTCGGTGGCGTTCGAGGTGACCGCCACCGTTCGGCCGGTTACGCCCGCCCCGACCGCCGTATCCGAAGAGGGCGAGAGCGAGACAATGCCCGCCAGACCGCTTTGCGTCACGGTCAGCGTCTGGCCGCCGATCGTCAGGGTGCCCGTGCGGCTGCTGATGCTCGTGGCGTTGGCGGCAACGTTGTAGGTGACCGTGCCGCT
>JAPKZA010000269.1:11443-12317 GCA_026394015.1 Acidobacteriota bacterium | reverse complement strand
CCCGCCCACTTCCTTCACCACCTGAACTTCCACGTACCCATCCCCAAACGCCAAAAACTCCTCGCCTTTGTGCGCGGCCGAATCCACAATCTGCTTCACCAAAATCGCCTTCGAAAATGCCTTCAAATCGTCCAGCGCCCCAAACACCCCGCCATCGAAGTAGTCGTAAACCTGCAACAACTTCGCCTCTTCCACCACGTTGGCATGGTCCGTCCCGCTCGCCAAATAGAGCTTCAACCCCCGGGCCTTCAACCCCTCCAGCAACGCCCGGCTTCCCGGCACCAGCCACTCCTCCGGCGACGTCCGTCCGCTCTCCAAACCCTCCAGCCGATCCTTAATCCGCTCCATCAGAGCATCCAGGTACATCTTCTTGTAAACTTTCGGATCCTCCGGCGTCCCCCCCCGCTTGGTGATCTCATCGGCCAGCGCCATCATCTGGTAAATCGTCTCTTTGCCCGTCAAGCGACCGACAAACTCCAGCACGATCTCCCGCAGATCAGCCTCACTCTCGCCGGCCCCCAGACCCGCCAGAATATCCACCATCATCGGAACCATAATCTCCACCCATCCCGACCGGATCGTGGACAAGGTCCCATCAAAATCAAAAAGCACCACCCGGGCGCCAGAAGCCGTCACGCCGGGGCGTAAATGTTCAATCATGCTTCGCCCATTTTACCTAAACCCCGCCTACCCCATCTGTGCTACGCTGGCGGAAAATCAGTAACGGGTATAATTTGTCCAACACACCGCTTGCTCTAAGTGTGTTTTTTCCGGCCTATAACGACGCTCCGTCGTTGCCCGGTCTAATTGCGCACACCTTCGCCACCCTCACCGCCCTCACCGCGGACTTCGAAGTCATCGTCGTCAACGATGG
>JAPKZA010000269.1:0-11424 GCA_026394015.1 Acidobacteriota bacterium | reverse complement strand
TCGCAGTACGGCCCCCAACTCCGGGTCATCACCCACGAGGTCAACCGCGGCTACGGCGGCGCCCTCCGCACCGGTTTCGCCGCCGCCACCAAGGATCTCTTCTTCTACACCGACGGCGACGGCCAATACGACGTCCGCGAACTCCCTCTCCTCCTCGCCGCCCTCACCCCAAACGTCGGCCTCGTCAACGGCTACAAACTCGAACGTAACGACCCCTGGCACCGCATCTTCATCGGCAAGGTTTACAACCAGTTCGCCCGCCTCCTCTTCCGCATCCGTCTCCGCGACATTGACTGCGACTTCCGTCTCATCCGCCGCGAACTCCTCCAGAGCCTGAAGCTAACCTCCACCAGCGGCACCATCTGCGTCGAACTCGTCCGCAAAATCGAACTCAGCGGCTGCGGCGTCGGCGAAGTCGGGGTCCACCATTACCCCCGCCTCCATGGCCGCTCCCAGTTCTTCCGCCTCCGGTCCCTGCTCAACACCCTCTACCAACTCCTCAGCCTCTATCTCCAGCTCGTCATCCTCCGCCGTTAGAACGGCAGCGGATCACCCAGATGGAAGAAGCCGCCCGTCGGCCCGTCCGCCGGCAGTAAAGCCAACTCCACGCTCGTCCGCGCCCCGTCCGCCAACTCCATCGGCGCCGACTCGCCCCCCATGTCCGTCTTCACCCAACCCGGATGCGCACTGTTCACCTTGATCGGCGTGTCCTTCAGAGCATGGGCCAGATGCACCGTAAACCCGTTCAGCGCCGTCTTGGACACGTTGTAGGCCAGCAACTTCGTCCCGTAGATCGGCGACCCCGGCGTCGCGTGCAGCGTCAACGAACCCAGAATGCTCGAAAGGTTCACAATCCGCCCCGCGTCACTCTTGGCGAGAAGCGGCAACAAAGCCTGCGTCAGCTCAATCACCCCAAAGAAATTCGTGTCAAACGTCTCCCGAATCTTAGCCACGGGAAGCGTCGCCGACTCGTTCACCGACCAGTCTCCTTCCACCATAATCCCGGCGTTGTTCACGAGAATGTCCAAATGCCCGAACTTCTCCCCGATCATCGCCGCCGCTGCCGCAATGTCGGCACTCTTCGTCACATCCAAAGCCACCGGGTCAGCCGAAAACCCCTCCGCCCGCAGCGTCTCTGCCGCAGCCGTGGCCTTCTTCAGATCCCGTGCCCCCACCAGCACGTGAACGCCCTTCTGTGCCAACTGCCGGGCCGTCTCCAGCCCAATTCCTTTGTTCGCTCCGGTCACTAAAGCTAGCTTCTTCATACCTCCATAATACGCGTCGAAGCATCGCCAAACCGGTCCAGTTTCACGCCCATCCGGTCCATCAGCGAAAGATACAAACTGCAAGCCTGCCGCTGGTCGTCGCCCTTTTCCAGGTAGTCCAGCACCTGCCCCGGCCGCAGCGATCCGCCGCCCTTCCCCGCCAGCAGCACCGGCATCTGATCCGCCCCGTGCGAGTCCCCATCAAACAGGTTCGAGGTGAACAACAGCATCGAACTATCCAACAACGAACCCTCGCCTTCGTTAATCTTTTTCAATCGATCAACCAGGTAAGCGAACTGAGCCACATGGAACTGGTTCGTCTTCAGGTACATCGCCTCCGCCGCCGCCACCTTCTGGTTGTGCGTCAGGTCCAAATGCAACGCCCCATGGACGCCCTCGATGAACTTGAAGTTCATCTGGCTCAGGTCGTTGTTCAGCATCAGCGTCACGACGCGGGTCTTGTCCATCTGGAACGCCAGCACCGTCAGATCCAGCATCAGCTTCATGTGTTCCGGCACGTCTTGCGGCAACGCATCCTTCGGCCGCGTCATGTTCGGCTTGTCCAGCGTCGGCCGCCAGCCTTCCAGCCGCTCGTCCTTCGACGCCCGCTCAATCCGCTTCTCGATGTCCCGAATCGATTCGAGATATTCCCCCAGCTTCGTCCGGTCCCCGCCGTTCATCTTCGGCTGCAGGTCACGCGTCTCTTGCCGCACCGAATCGAGAATGCTCCGGTCCAGCTTCCGACCGCTCCCGTCCCCGACGAGAAGGTCAAACGTCCGCGCCGGGTAGATCTCCTTGGTCGCCGGCTTCGTCGGGCTCGACCACGAAATGCAGGAGCCATACACCATCGACAAACCGTCTTCCAGCCGCAACTCATTCGGCTCAATGCCCAGCGCCATACTCGGCACCGCCGTCAGCCCGCCGATCCGCTGCGACAGCACCTGGTCCATGCTCGTCCCCACGCGCATGTCCGAAGGGTCCAGACTCACCTTCGCTCCCGAGAGCAGATTCGGAGCTCGACCCAGATGGGGGCTCGTCGAAATGAACGCCTGCTTATTGAACAACCCGCGGATGAACGTGAAGTCTTCCCGGTGCGGCATCATCGGCGCCAGACCCGGGCCGATCTGCATCGACGACCCCTGTCCCTTCGCCCACCAATGCTCCGGCTCTACGCCATTCGAAAAGTAGACCGTCGCAAAGCGAACCGGCGGCTTTGTCGCGGCCTTCGCGAGCGATTCGAACCAAGGCAGGGCCAACGCGACCCCGCTGCCCCGCAAAAACTGCCGTCTGCTATTCCGTGTCATTTTTTCCGACTCCCTTCACTTGCCGATACCGGAACTGTTTACTCGTCACGATCTCGGTGGCGAGCTGCGCGAACGTGGCGTCGCCGCCCGCCGCGGCCATTTTCTGAATTAGCGGCTGGTCCGACGCCAGCATCGTCCTTCCCAGCGCGTAGCCCAACAGCTTCTGCGCCATATTCTTCTGCACTTGCTTGTCCTGGGTCAGCAGGTACTGCACCAGCCCCTCCACCCCGGTCCCCGACTTGCTCGAATCGTCGATTGCCATGCCGTCCGAGTACTTGGTCCGGACCCGGCCCACCGGATCGAACTTCTCAAACGGAAAGCCCAGCGGGTCAATCTTCGAATGGCAACTGGCACAGGTCGCGTTGCGCTGATGCGCCGCCAACCGCTCCCGAATCGACTTGCCGGCAAAAGCTTTGTCATCGGCCGGCAACGTCCCCGCGTTGGCGGGAGGAGGCGGCGTCGGCGTACCCAGCACGCGCCGTAGCACCCAATCGCCCCGCTTCACCGGGCTCGTCCGCAGCGGCGCCGAAGTCGCCGTCAGCACAGCGCCCAGCCGCAGCAAACCGCCCCGCTCCTTAACCATCTCCACGTCTCGAACCGATTTCACCGGCGTCGTAACGCCGTAGTGCTTCGCCAGCGGCTGGTTCAGGAAGGTGTAGTCAGCGGTCAACATTTCTTTCATCGGCCGGTTCTGCCGCACGAGATAGTCAAAGAAGGCCACCGACTCTTCGTACATGCCCTTCTTAATCTCATCCGTGAACTCCGGGAACCGACTCGTATCGACGCCCTTGTACTGATCGAACCGGTAGAAGCCCAGCCACTGCCCGAAGAACTCTTCGGACACCCGCCGCGCTTTCGGGTCCGCCACCATGCGCTTCACCTGCGCCGCCAGCTTCTCCGGGTTGTTCAACTCGCCCGCCTGCGCAGCCCGCCGCAACTCCTCGTCCGGCGAAGACGACCATAAGAAATAGCTCATCCGGCTCGCCAGCTCCGCGCCCGACAAGAGTCCGCTCGACTGCTCCAACCGATACAGGAAAGCCGGTGCGACAAAGATCCGGGCCACCAAAGCGCGGATCGCCCCGTCATGGTCCATCTTCGCGAGCTCCCGGGAATTCGTGTAGAAAGCGCGGAGCCGATCCTTCTCCCCCGAAGTCAACGGCCTCCGCCAGGCCCGTTCTGCTAGAGCGAGGCAATCGTCAAGGTGCCCCGGCTGCGCCGTCAGCAGCGCCCGCTTCCCCGCCTCCCGTTCAGCGGTCATGGCCTTGACGTAGGGGGCGGCCTCCGCCGGTTTGTCCTTGAACTTGGTGGATACAAATCCCAGGAAAGTATCGTAGTAGCCGAACGAGGCTTTCAGGTCGATCCAGGCTTGGTCGAGGTTTTTACGCGTCGGGTCATCGAGCATCTTGTCCATCAGGAAGTCATCCGTCCGGTAGTACTTCGCAGTGACGTGATAGATGTCCCGTTCCGGTTGGTTATAGACGTTGTTGTACGGCGGCGGGATCGGGTCCTTGTCCGAGGGAGCGGCTTCGCCCTGCGAGTTCTGCGGCAACTGCGCCGCGAAGGCGAGCACCCCGGCCTTCCACTTTTCAAAGCCCGGCGTCTTGGCGTTGCCCAGCAGCATTGAGAACGGCCGTCCCTTCGAAAGCTCCGGCTGGTCCGAAACGGTCACCCGCATCACGGCGTCTTTCGCGTCGCCGGAGATGATCTCCGCTTCGGCTTGAATATCGATTCCCCGAGCCCCTGTCGGCGCGAGCAGTTCCAGGGATAACGCCGTATCGCCGGTCATCGCAAAGTCCATCGGGTCGATCGCCACCCCGTCCGGCCTTTGACCAAAGCCGACCTTCTTCCGCATCGCCTCATCGAGCACGGCAATCAGCGGTTGCGCCGCCGTAGCCGACCGATCGGCCATGCGAAAACGAACCGTGGGCTTGTGCCAGACCACGATGGGCTTGTCGACGGAATTCGGGTTGACGACCGCGGTAATGAAGCTCAACCCTGGAGCTTTCGTCCCGCGGTTGAACAGGTTGAACTTCATGGGCTGCTTCGGCGCCACGCTTACGGTCTCTTCCGTTAGAACGAGGGCCCGTTCATCGCCTTGGCCGCCTTCGGCCAACGCCCCGGCTCCGAACAGCCATCGGGTCCAGTCCACCAAATACTTCTGGATCTCCGTCGCCGCCGCCCGTGTCCCCGGCATCTTCCGCCAACGAGCGATCACCTCTCCGGTCGGATACGGTGCCGATGGCTGCTTCAAAACGGTCCAAACATGCTGCAGGAAGCGGGGCGAAATAGCCTCCTCCGCGGCCAACTTCTCCACCGTCAAACCCTTCTCGTGCTCCAGCCGCCAAGCCGCGTAAATCGCCTTGCCATACTTCTCCAGGTTGAACGGTCGGCCGCCCTCGGCCGATGTCGTTCGGAAGCCGTGAGTGGTGTAGATCTTGGTGATACGGTTCAAGGCGGAAAGCTCAAAGCCGCTCTTGCCTGGATCAGCAAAGAACTGCAATGGCCCCGAGCCAATCACGGCGTGGCTGGCGACCTTCTTGGCCGCCTGCAGATAACGTTCCAGGCTGGCGTCGGCCATGAACTGAACATCGCCAAAGTTAGTGAACCCTTCCCCGCCGACGGCGTCCGGAACAAAGTCGTTCTCGGTGTCGATGTCGAGGCCGGTGAGGTCTTTGATGGTGTAAGCATACTCTCCGCTCGTCAGGCGTCGGAGGGCGACGCGGCCGGGGTCTCCCGCGTTTTTGTTGGCGATTTCGCTGAGTTTGGCCCGAATCCATTGCGCGGAGACACGGCGTTCTTCGTCGCTCGGCTGCGGCAGATTCGGCGGCGGCATGTGCTTGGATTCGATCGCATCGGCGACCTTCTCCCACTGCTGAAACTGCTCGCCCATCGGCAGCAGCTTGTCGAAACTGATGCCGCCGCTGGCGGCTTTACCGTGGCATTGCACGCAATATTGGCGGAACGTGCTAGGGGTGTCGTCGGCTGCCAGGGCGGAACCGCAGACAACCATCGCCAAGAGCAGAGAAAGGCGCATTATGAAGAAACGTTATCACAGCTAAGCGCTGAGCGCATCGGTCACGATCTTCTGGGCTTCCATTTGGACCTGGCGCAGATGGGCGTGCCCGTGGAAGCTTTCGGCGTAGATCTTGTAGATGTCTTCGGTGCCGGAGGGGCGAGCCGCGAACCAGGCGTTTTCGGTAACGACTTTCAGGCCGCCAAGCGCATTGCCGTCGCCGGGGGCGGCGGTGAGGATCTGCAGAATCGGCTCGCCGCCGAGTTCGGAGGCGGTGACGTTGCTGGGCGAGAGCTTGGCGAGCTTGGCCTTCTGCGCCGGGTTCGCCGGCGCCTCCATGCGCTCGTAGGTCGACCGGCCCAGCTCTTGCTCCATCTCGCCGTAGACTTCGCCCAGATCCTTCTGCCAGCGAGCCGTCATCTCGGCGCTGAGCAGACAGGCGATCAGGCCGTCCTTGTCCGTCGTCCAGACGCGGCCATCTTTGCGGAGGAAAGAAGCGCCGGCGCTCTCTTCGCCGACGAAGCCGAGCGAGCCATCAATCAGGCCGGGGACGAACCATTTGAAGCCGACCGGCACTTCATAGAGTTTGCGGCCGAGGCGAGCGGCGACGCGGTCGATCATGCTGCTGCTGACGGCGGTCTTGCCGATCGCCGTACTCGTCGACCAGAGCGGACGGTGAGTGAAAAGGTACTCGATGCAAAGGGCGAGATAGTGGTTGGGCGGCAGAAGTCCGGCGCTGCGCGTGACGATGCCATGGCGGTCGTGGTCGGTGTCGCAGGCGAAGGCGATGTCGAACTTCTCGCGGAGGGCGATGAGCGGTTCCATGACCGGCGGCGACGACGGGTCCATGCGAATCTTGCCGTCCCAATCGAGGCTCATGAAGCGGAACGTCGGATCGACCAAAGGGTTGACGACGGTGAGGTTGAGCTTGTAGCGTTCGGCGATGCGGGGCCAGTAATGGACGCCGGCGCCGCCGAGAGGATCGACGCCGAGGGACGAGTCAATGACCGAGAAATCGATGACGTTCTCGAGGTCGTTGACGTAGTTCGTCAGGTAGTCGTGGCGATGGGTGGTCGCGGCGTTGAGCGCCTGGCGATAGGGGAGGCGCTTGACGTCAACGAGGCCAGCGGCGAGGAGTTGGTTCGCCTCGTTTTGGATCCAGGTGGTGGCGGTGCTATCGGCGGGGCCGCCGTTGGTGCCGTTGTATTTGAAGCCACCGTCAGTCGGGGGGTTATGCGAAGGGGTGACGACGATGCCATCGGCGACGCCGGGGTAAGTGATGATGGCGTGAGAGACGGCGGGGGTGGGGGTGTAATCGGTGCCGAGCGGGAGCATGACGTCGACGCCGTTGGCGGCGAGGACTTCGAGCGCGGTGGCGGCGGCGGGCTCGGAGAGCGCGTGCGTGTCGATGCCAAGGAAGAGCGGCCCGTCGATGCCCTGCAACTGGCGATAGCGACAGATAGCCTGGGTGATGGCGAGGATGTGGCCTTCGTTGAAGCTGAGGTTATACGCACAGCCACGATGCCCGGAGGTACCGAACGAGACGCGTTGTTCGGGAATGGAAGGATCGGGACGTTGGGAGTAGTAGGCCGTGATGAGCTTGGCTACGTTGACCAGTTGGGAAGGTTCGGAGAGCATCGCTGCTCCTCATCATATCGCCTCGTTAAGGGAGTTAGAATCGTAGGCATGAAACGGTGCTTACTGGTGTTGGGCGTACTGGGGCTGGCGGCGTGTAGCGCGCCGGAGGCGAAGCAGGCTGCAGCGCCGTCGGTGGTCGACGAGAGCATCGTACGGAAGGATCCGGCGTTTGACGCGCTGGTGCCGGTGGGGACGAAAATTGAGAAGGTTGCAGGCGGCTTTCAGTTCCTTGAAGGGCCGGTGTGGAGGCCCGAAGGGGTGCTGTGGTTTTCGGACGTGCCGGGGAACGTGATTCGGCAATGGTCTCCCGAAGGCAGCAAAGTGGAAGAGGTGGTTCGGCCATCGGAGAACAGCAATGGGCTGATTGGCGGCAAGGACGGGACCCTCGTGATCTGCCAGCACAGCGGGCGGCGGGTGGCCCTGCGGTCCAAGAGCGGCGTGCTGACGACGCTGGTCGATCGGTTCGAAGGGCGGAAGCTGAACAGCCCGAACGACGCGGTGTACCACTCGGATGGCTCGCTGTACTTCACGGATCCGCCGTACGGATTGGAGAAGCAGGACGATGACCCGGGCAAGGAGGTGGCGTTCAACGGCGTCTACCGGCTGGCGGACGGCAAGTTGCAAGCGCTGACCAAAGAGCTGAGCCGGCCGAACGGGATTGCGTTGTCCCCGGACGAGAAGACCTTGTATGTGGCGAACTCGGACGCCAATCGGAAGGTCTGGATGCGTTACGGGGTGATGCCGGATGGGACCCTGGTGAACGGCCGGGTTTTTGCGGATGTGACAGCGGAGAAGGCCGAGGGGTTGCCGGACGGATTGAAGGTGGACAGCAACGGCAACGTGTGGGCGACGGGGCCGGGCGGGGTGTG
Organism: Acidobacteriota bacterium; assembly: GCA_026394015.1. Taxonomy (GTDB): domain Bacteria; phylum Acidobacteriota; class Terriglobia; order Bryobacterales; family Bryobacteraceae. The sequence goes on along the minus strand of JAPKZA010000269.1, from coordinate 3,335 downwards.
GGTATTTTCGCCGGAAGGCAAGCATTTGGGCACGATTAAGCCGGCCGAGGTGCCAGCGAACGTGGGCTGGGGCGGCGACGGCAAGACGCTGTACATGACGGCGCGGACGGGGCTCTATCGCATCCAAACGGCGGTGATGGGTAAGAAGGCGGTTTACTAGTGGCGGGTGCGACGCCGGATAAGTTTGGGCCTTACAAGGTACTCTCGCCGCTGGGATCTGGAGGGATGGGCGATGTCTGGAAGGCACGCGATACGAGGCTGGATCGGGTGGTGGCGCTGAAGACTTCGCGGGCAGCGTTTGACGATCGGTTTGAGAGGGAGTCGCGGGCGGTGGCGTCCTTGAACCACCCGAACATCGTGGCGCTCTACGATGTGGGCCGGGAGGGCGAGGTTTCGTACCTAGTGACGGAGCTCGTCGAGGGGGAGACGCTGCGGTCTGTGCTCTTGCATGGTTTGATGCCGTTGCGGCGGGCGCTGGAGCTGGGAGCCCAGATTGCGGAGGGGCTGGCGGCGGCGCACCAGATTGGCATTGTGCACCGGGACATGAAGCCAGAGAACGTCATGGTGACGAAGGAGGGGCGGGCGAAGATCCTGGACTTTGGGCTGGCGAAGCGGGATCAACCGCTGAAGTCCGACGAGACCCAGACGCATTCGGGGCCATTGACGAACGAAGGATCGGTGATGGGGACGGTGGGCTACATGTCGCCGGAGCAGGCGCGGGGGCGGGTGGCCGACGCCCGGAGCGACATCTTTAGCTTCGGGGTGGTGCTGTACGAGATGTTGGGCGGGAAGCGGGCCTTTGACGCTGAGACGACACCGGAAACGCTGACGGCGATCCTGAAGAGCGACCCGGCGGAGCTGCCGGCGTCGATCCCGACGGCGGTGCGGAACTGCGTGTTCCACTGCATGGAGAAGGAGCCGGGCAACCGGTTTCAGTCGGCGAAGGACCTGGCATTTGCCTTGTATGCTTTGGCGGGGAACTCGTCGAGCGCGAGCGGGGTAACGGCGACCGTAGCGGTGGCGGAGAAGCGGCCAGTAAGGAAAGGCGTGGCGATCGCGACGACGCTGGCGGCGGTGGTCTTTGGCGGGCTTTGGCAGTTGGCGCACGGGGCCCCTTCGGCGACCGAGCAGTTGCGATTTCTGTCGTTTCTGGCGGACCCGGAGGCCGAGTTGGCGCCGTCGTTCTCTCCGGACGGGCAGTCGATTGTTTACTGGCGGATGCGGCCTGGGGGCCGGGCGCTGTACTTGAAGGCGCTGGACAATCCGGAGCCGGTGCAGTTGACGATGGATGCGGGCCGATTCGCCGGGCCGCAGACGGCGGCACCGTTCTGGTCGGTGGACAGTGCGCGGATTTTCTACACGGGGGACCGGAAGCTATGGGCGATAGGCGCGGCGGGGGGCAGTCCGCAGGCGATCTTGGACGATGTGGATACGGCCGTTCTGTCGACCGATGGCCAGACCTTGGTGGTAGCGAAGCGGACGGACGCGGGTTACGAGATCGGGCGGAGTTCGCCACCGGGTTCGGCGGTGAAGCGCCTGGAATATGACCTATCAGCGCTGGGGACGAGCCAGGTCCAATTGCTGGCTTTCGCGCCGGACGGCAAGCGGATTGCCTTGCGGGCGCGGACGGAGTTGTGGTTGTTACCGTATCCGAGCGGGGCCCCGAAGCGGGCGGAGCAGTTGGATCAGGTGGGCTCGGTGAGCTGGTTCCCGGATAGCCGGCACATGCTGGTGACGGGGAGTTGGAAGGGTACGGTGAGTCGGCTGCTGGAGGTGGATATTGAGTCCCGGGACGTACTGGCGCTGGACCAGGGGACGCAGGGGGTGGGGTCGGCGCAGTTGGCACCGAACGGATTTCGAGCGATCGCGGCGGTGGGGAGCCCGGCGCGGGACATTGTGGAGATAGGGGCGGACGGGAAGTTTCTGGGGGAGCGGCTGGCGAGTTCGCTGCCGGAGTCGGCACCGTCTTGGTCGCCGCGAGGAGACCGTTTTGCTTATGTGGTGGCCTTGGGGGAAGGCAGCCAGGTGCGGCTGACGGCGGGAGGGATGGACCAATCGATCATCCTGGCGTCGGGACTGCGGGGGAACCCGCAGCCCCAGTTTTCGCCGGACGGGAAGCGGGTGGTGTACGCTGAGCCGCGGCAGATTTGGGTGACCCCAGCGGCGGGGGGCAGACCGGTGGGGCTGTTGGCGAAAGACTATGCGAACGCGGTGCTGTCGGTGAGCTGGTCGCCTTCGGGGGACTGGATTGCGTTTGCGGAAGGGTTCAACGGGCGGGCGCGTTTGCGGAAGGTATCGGCGAGCGGGGGGTCGGTGCCGGTGGAAGTGAAGAGCGGGCCGGTGGCGCGGCCGATGGTGAGTTGGTCAGCGGACGGGAAGTGGCTGGCGTATCCGGGGCCGGATGGGATTCATGTGGTGACTCCGGAGGGTGGCGAGGACCATTTAGTTTTGACGGGGCCGGCGATGGCGTTGCAGTTTGGGCGGAAGGGGGAGGTGCTCTATACGTTGGGGCGGACGGAGGACGAGCGGAGCGTATTGACGAGCTTTGACGTTCTGACGGGGAAGGAGCTACGGTCGGTGACGGCGAAGCTGGACGGGAAGGCGACGCCACGCAGCTTCAGCCCTTCGCCGGACGGGGAGCATTTCTTGATTGAGATCCTGCGGGCGAACTCGGATTTATGGCTGATTGAGGGGATTCCGCAGCCAGCGACAGGGTTGGCCCGGCTATGGACAAGATGGCTGCCGCCGCCACCGGCGCGAATGCCGAGCGAAGGCGAGTTGGGACCGCCGCCACCGCCGGAACGGTAGCCGGGTAGAGACACTGATGGTGTACCGGGGCTGGTTTGCCTTAGTTCCGCCGGTGGGCCGGAAGCGATGTAGACCTGACGAGTTTATTTTTGCCGCATGTTTTGGTTTTACGCCGCCTTGGGCACCCTGGAACGGTCGAACCGGGCCAAGAGTTCGTCACATTCGTAGTTGGGAGCGACAATCGCCATAACGTATTCATTCTCAAGGAAGTTAAGTACGTAAGCGGGCAGCGCGAATTCCGGTTCGTTTTTGGCCTGGTCGGCCATATCGAGCATTTCCGCCACCGCTTCGGGGCTGGGAATGATCGGCTCGATCATATTGCTATCGGCGGAGATATCGATGGGCTCCGGCGGCTGCATCGGAAAGTTCTTGCGCAGTTGGATCAGATTTCTCTGGAGCGAATTGTAGGCGCTGAGGTGCCCTTTCTTCTTGCGCTCGATGAAACGGTGCGTTTTGTCTTCGCTGGTCGCGGCCCGATGAAACCCTTGGAGCAGTTGTTCGGCGACGCTGACTTCGGGATGCTCCCG
>JAPKZA010000439.1 GCA_026394015.1 Acidobacteriota bacterium | reverse complement strand
TTCATGTTCCCCCGCCTGGACCTTGCCGATCAGAGCGGTTCCGGGCTTAATCGTCAGGATGGTCTCCATGGCGCCTTCTTTGGTTGGAATCGAACCTTGCCAGCGAGCATATTCAAGGCCATTACCCCTGAGACGACCAGCATCCATACAGTTTTCGTTGCAATCTCCGATTGAATACGATCGAAAGCGATCAGCGGTTCCCCATTTGCTTCAGATGCGCCGGGTACCGGTCCCCTTGCACCGCGGATCGCGCAAGAGCAGAGTTGATCTCGGCCAAGTCTACTCCTGTCAGCTCTACTTCGACGGTCCTCAGCTTCTCCTCTAGCCGGTGTAGCTTCGTCGTGCCAGGGATCGGAACGATCCACGGGCGTTGCGCAAACCCCCAGGCCAAGGCGATCTGAGCGGGCGTCGCGTTTTTGCGGGCGGCGATTTGCCTGATCTGGTCCACCAAAATCTGGTTGGCTTTTCGGTGCTCGACCGGGAACCGGGGAACCACGTTGCGAAAGTCAGTGCTATCGAATTGGGTGTTTTCAGAGATTGCGCCGGCCGATCGGTGTCGGGCTCTCGCCACCACATGGAGTATTCGCTTTGTAGCGCCGTAACCGGCTGTACCGCATGCGCCCGGCAGATCGATTGGACGCCGGCCTCGGATATGCCCAAATGGCGCACCTTGCCTTGCGCAATCAGATCCTTAACCGTTCCGGCAACAGCTTCGATCGGCACGTTGGGGTCGACGCGATGTTGATGGAAGAGATCAATGGTGTCGGTGCGCAGTCGGCGTCGGCGACCTCCCGAATGCGTTCCGGCCGGCTATCGAGGCCTTTGGTGGGAACTCCTTACTTTAAAGCCGAAGTTGGTGGCGAGGACGACCTGAGAGCGAAAGGAAGTGACCGCTTCCCCTAGCAGTTCCTCATTAGTGCCGGGGCCGTAGGCTTCGGCGGTGTCGAAAAAGGTGATGGCCTGCTGCTTTTCTGTGGGCGGGCCGTAGCCGAAGCTGAGACCCATGCACCCGAGGCCGACGGCGGAGACCTCCAAATTACTGTTTCCAAGGCCACGTTTTTGTATTGATCCTCCTCCTTTGACTTCTGCTTCCAGGGTAAAGGCCAACTGTGGCGCGGCGATATCCTAATTCTGCCGATTCCTGGCCTATTTCTCTGGCGAGGATCGCTTTTCGCTGGTGTGCCAGCCGAACCGAGGGTATTCTTTGGGTGACGTTCCGTGGCGAAACCGTGAAGAAATGGATGTCTCCGAGAGCGGAACAGTTGCGGGCGGAGTTAGCAGGAAAGATCGCCTTTCTGATGGGATCGGTGGAGAACCGGGCGACGGAGATCGCGGGATTGACGCGGCATCGCCGCCCGGCACCCACGGCGCCCTGTTCGATGACCTACCAGGCTAGCGTTACGGTGATTGCGCGGGGGCGGAAGCGGGTGGAGTTGGGAAAGAGTGTCTTCGTTTATGACGCATCGCGCTTCCTGCTGACCTCGGTCGACTTGCCGGGCGTAAGCCGCATTGTAGATGCCAGTGAGGCGCGTCCTTGCCTGGCGAAGTCTCTCCAGCTTTCAATTGCGATGGTGCGCGAGGTTCTGAATCGGAACGTGATCGCTGGCGGCGGAGCGCCGCCGCGAAGCCCGGCGATGGCGACGGGCGAGACGACGCCGGAGTTCTTGCACGCGTGCGGCCGGCTGCTCGATCTTTTGCAGAAAACGGAGGACATTCCGCATCGCGAGGGCGATCGCCGGGCCGCGGGCGAACTTTGCCAAGCCGATACGGATCGAGGAGTTACCCGAGTACGCAGGCATGGGTGTTTCGACGTTCCATCACCACTTCCGCATGCTGACGGCCAGGAGCCCGCTGCCGTACCAAAAACAGCTTCGGTTGCAGGCGGCGCGGGCGCGCATGCTGTTGGGCGGTCTCGACACGGCGAGTGCCGCGGTTGAGGTCGGCTATGAGAGCGCGAGCCAGTTCAATAGGGAGTACAGCCGTTACTTTGGCCTGCCCCCTATCGTGATCTTCGCGCTCGGCGGACGCGCCGCTGCCTGAGTTGGTAGGCGGCTAAGCCGAATTGTCGTGATCGGCAATTCGCCGCGGCGGCCTGTGGGAGGAATGCTGCCACGTCGCCGAGACCCACTGCTTCCGCAGGGTCGAACGGCGTTCGCCCGTCGACCTCCTTATTGAACAGACTCGCGCTTAGCGCAAATCGGGCCTCGACGCGTTTCCGCTTACCCATCATCGCCGCGATGGGCACAGGCGTCTGTGCCTCGTCCCCGGCGAGGGCGTTCCGATCCGCCCCGGTCTAAACGAAACGACGGCTGACTTCGGCGTGATTGCCCAACGCCGCATCCTGGATTGGAGCTACTCAAAGTGCGCCCGCCGACGGAACTCTCGCGGGGTAAACCCGGTCAGCCGTTTAAAGTCCTTACTAAAGAAGAACCGGTCCCGGTACCCGACCTCCTCGGCGATCCACTGCACTGTGTCGTCGGTATCGCCCAACCGCCGCTGGGCCTGTCGAATCCGCTCCCGCCGCAGCCAGTCGATCGGACTCGTCCCAAACGCCTGGCGAAACACCCGTCCGAAATGCGACGGGCTCATCCCCGCCTCAGTCGCCAACTCCGCCACCGTCCACGGCTCAAAGTAGAAGAGTTTCATCCGCTCCATCACCTTCCGCAACGGCCCGGGCACCCGTTCCGCACCGCCCTCGCGCAACCCCGCCACACAAGCCACCGCCAAGAGTCGCGCCACCGCGGCATGCACCCACGCCGCAGCCTCCGCCGCGTCACTTTCCATCCAACGAAACACCTCCTGATAGCCTGGCTCCACGGCCTCCCTCGCGACCCCCCGGCCTATCGGTCCGGACAGGAGCCCGCACATCTGCTCTAATCGCGGCCCCTCCACCCGGACCCAGTAAACCTCCCACGGATCCTCCGGTACGGCACCGTGCTCATGCGGATGGTGGCAGTTTACCCACACCAAATCCCCGGCCCCGACCTGATGCGTTACCCCTTCGACGCGCACATACCCCCGTCCGGCCAAGCAGTAAATCAGTTCATGGCCGGGGAAATGCTCCCGCCGCACCACGTGATCACTAGCGGCCAACATGTGACCGGCCCGGGGAACCGTATAAAACACGTCTTGCACCGTAGCGGTGGCTGACGCGTAGAGGGATAAAGGAAATTCGGACTTCTCGCGGATTCCGCCCATGGTCGAATAATACAACTCTTTAGCCGCTTCCGCCATTCCCGCCGCGTTGCCGGATGCCCCACTATCAAGTTATGGTTCGCCTCCTCGCGTTGCTCGTGCTTTCAGTCCCCGCCGCTCTGGCCATTGATTTCAGCCGCGAGATTCTGCCGCTCCTCTCGGATAAGTGCATTAGTTGCCACGGGCCGGACCCTTCTTCCCGCATGGCCAACCTCCGCCTGGATACGCGCGAAGGCGCGTTGGCCGTCATCGTCCCTGGCAATCCGGCGAGTTCGAAGCTCATCGCCCGGGTGGCTCCGGCCAAACCGGCGCTGCTGATGCCCCCGACGCGCTCGCACAAGGCGCCGTTGACGGCGGCCGAAGTCGAACTACTCCGGCGCTGGATCGCCGACGGGGCCGTCTGGGGCCAACATTGGGCTTTCATCAAGCCCCAACGGCCGGCCGTTCCGGCCAACGCCAACCCCATCGATTCCCTTCTCCACGTTAAGGACCCTAATCCTAAAGCGCCGGCCCATACGCTCCGCCGACGCCTCGCCTTCGACCTCACCGGCCTGCCGCCCACCTCGGACGCCCCGTACGAAACGCTGCTCGACCAGCTTTTGGCCAGCCCCCACTACGGCGAGCGGATGGCGATGTGGTGGCTCGATGGCGCCCGCTACGCCGACACGGACGGCTTCCAGGCCGACGACAACCGGACCAACTGGCCCTGGCGCGACTGGGTGGCCGACGCCTTCAATAAGAACCTGCCGTTCAACCAGTTCACCCTCCACCAGTTCGCCGGCGATCTGATCCCCAACCCCACCCCGGAAAGCAAGCTCGCGACCGCCTTCCACCGGAACCATATGACCAACGGCGAAGGGGGGCGTCTAGCGGAAGAGTCCCGCATCGACTACGTTCTGGACCGGACCAACACGACCGGCACGGTCTTCCTGGGCCTGACGCTGGGATGCGCCCAGTGCCATACCCATAAGTTTGACCCGATCGCCCATCGCGATTACTACTCCTTCACGGCGTTCTTTAACTCGATCGACGAGGACGGCCAGGCCGGTCGCAAGGCGAACCCGTATCTGGCGTATGAGTCGCCGTACGCCGCCCGCGCCATCGCCGAAGCGCAGCAACTGCTGGACCAGCGGAAGCCGGCCGAACGCCAAGCCCGCGTGGCCGCCGAAGCGCCCTTCGCCACTTGGCTGCAGGCGCAAACCGCTCGGGTGAAGGGCGGCTACCAAGCCTGGCAGCTGGTTCGTCCTCACAGCCTCACCTCCGCCGAGGGCACCCAGTTCACGGTCGAGTCCGATGCGGCGATCCAGACTTCCGGCCCGCTCCCGCGCCAGGACGACTACCGTTTGGCGGTCCGCATCGCGCTTCCCCGCGTGACCGGCTTCAAGCTCGAAATTCTGCCGAACCCAAGCCTTTCGCGCCAAGATTCGGGCGAGTTTCTGCTGACCGACGTCAAGTTCCAGGTGCGCACGCCCGGCACCAGCCAACTCCGCGATGTCGCCGTGAAAACCGCCATCGCCGACTACTCCGCCGACAAGAAGACGAACAACAACTACGGTGATATCAAGGACACCCTGGACGACGATCCGCGGAACGGCTGGACGACCCTGGGCGCGGACAAAACCAAGCCGCACACGGCTCAGTTCGAACTCGTCGAACCGCTTGTCCTCGGCCCGCAGGAGGAGGTGCTGATCGAACTCCGGCACCGGTCGACGGCGGGCAACCAGAACATTGGCCGCTTCCGCCTCTCGGCTACGGCGGACCGCGGCCCCGCCGTGGATACGCTCGGCCCTGCGCCCCTCGAACAACTTGCCGCGAACGTCCCCAACATCCGGGCACGGCTTTTCGCTCAGTTTCTGACCGACCACGCTCCTTACGTCGCCGCCCGCGCCGCGCTCGACCGCGCCCAGAGCCAGTTCGACGAGGTGAAAGCGTCGACAAAGGTAAACGTCATGGTGCTGGCGGAACGGGCGACGCCGCGCGAATCGCATATTCTGCTGCGCGGCGTGTGGGACAAGAAGGGCGAGGTGGTTACTCCCAATGTCCTACCGGCCATCTTCCCGATGGCCCCGGACCAGCCGCGCAATCGCCTGGGGCTGGCCAACTGGTTGATCGCGCCGGAGAACCCCCTCCCCGCCCGGGTGATCGTGAACCAGCTGTGGCAACTGATGTTCGGCGTGGGGCTCGTGCGGACTCCGGAAGATTTCGGCCAGCAGGGCGACCAGCCGACGCATCCGGAGTTGCTCGATTGGCTCGCGGTGGAGTTCGTCGAGAAGGGCTGGGACGTGAAACACATCCTTCGGCTGATTGCTTCGAGCGAAGCCTATCAGCGCGACTCGCACGCGACGCCGACGCAAATGGCGGCCGATCCGGCGAACGTGCAATACGCCCGGGGAGCTCGTTTTCGGCTGCCGAGTTGGATGCTGCGCGACGCCGCCATCAGCCACGCCAGCCTGCTGAACCCGGCCTTCGGCGGCCCGCCCGTCCGCCCCTATCAACCGGAAGGGGTGTGGGAGGAGCTTTTTATGGGCCGCTTCCGCTACGACCCCAGCGAGGGGGCCGCGCAGTATCGCCGCACGCTCTATTCGTTCTGGCGGCGTACGATCGCCCCGACCTTCCTGTTCGACTCCGCCCAGCGCCGTTCCTGCGAGGTCCGCACTTCGCGCACCAATACGCCGTTGCAGGCGCTGACCCTGCTCAACGACGAAACCTATCTGGAAGCCTCCCAGACGCTCGCTTCCCTGCCCCCGGCGCGGATCTTCGAACGGGTTCTGCACCGGCGTCCCGACGCGGCGGAAACGGCGATCCTCCAGCGCCAATTCGACACCGCGCTGCGGCACTACCGAACCAACCCGAAGGACGCCGCGAGTCTTCTTGCATCCGGCAAATCGAAGACCAACCCGACCGCCGAGCGAGCCGCCGCAATGCTCGTCGCCAGCCTTATCCTGAACCTCGACGAGGCGATCACCCATGAGTAACTCCCGCCGCCACTGGATCCAACAAATGAGCACGCTGTTCGCCCCGACTCCCAACTTTCGCTACCGCCTGGACACAAAGTGGTCCCAAGCGGACCCCGCCAAGTATCCCGTCAACGACTGCCATGAGATGGTCCAAGTGCCGGACGGTCGCCTGTTCCTGCTGACGAACCATCCGCAGAACAACGTCCTGATCTACGAGACCTCCGGCAAACTCCTCGATGCGTGGACGCTAAACCTGAAGGGGGCGCACGGCCTGACCTATCACGCCGATCATCTGTACCTGACCGACACCGGCACGGGCCGGGTGCTGAAGACTACGCTTGCAGGCCGCATCGAGCTCGAACTGCCGAAGCCCACCGACGTCGGAGACTACAGCCCCACGGAAACCGCGATCGGCCCCACCGGCGATATCTATGTCGCCGACGGCTACGGCTCGCAATACATCTTTCGCTACGACAAAAACGGGCAGTTCCTGAACAAATTCGGGGGCCGCAGCCTGCAGCCCATTAACAAAGGCAAGTTCGCCCAGGCCCATGGCGTCGCCCTCGACACCCGCGGCCCGGAGCCGCTGATTGTCTGTACCGAACGCATTCGGAACGAGTTCCAGTGGTTCACCCTGACCGGCGAGCA
>JAPKZA010000446.1 GCA_026394015.1 Acidobacteriota bacterium | reverse complement strand
CTTTCCACGGCCCGCCATTTCCACGGTCGACCTCGGGGCCAAGTACGCTTACTCGCCCCTCGCTGGCGAATTTTGACCGGCGATTCTACCCACGGCAAATAGCGAAGAGCCCCAAATGGGCCTGAGCAAAAGTATGGGCCTTCCCACTTGACGGAACACCTCAGATGTCTAACTTGTGTCTCAAGGTTGTTGACACGCTCCGGGACACAGATGTTGCCGATAACCTTAAAGGAGATTGTCGTTCGTATAAACACACTTAGTGGCCTTCCGATTACAGAAACGCGTTCCGGGGAAAGATACGGGTATACTTGGTCCGGTCATGGATCTTTCCCGCTACGGCTTCCGCTGCTCTGTTTGCATGCTGTTGCTGTGTCAACTGATGCGTGGGGATGAGCGAGTCTTCCGGATCGGTTTTGAACATGCGCCGCCGAACCAAATGGTCGATGCCGAGGGGCGACCTTCCGGGCTGGCGGTCGATGTGGTGGCCGAGGCGGCTCGGCGGGCCGGGATTCGACTTAGGTGGGTTAGAGTTCGGGACGGCGCGATAGCTGGGCTGCGGGACGGTCAGATCGACTTGTTTCCCCTGCTCACAGAGCTACCGGAGCGACGGACGGATGCGTATTTCTCCGAACCTTGGCGGACGACGACCTACGCGCTGGTTTGGCGGGCCGACAGCGGGGTGACCGCTCCGTCTGCGTTCGGAGCCAGACGCTTGGCGATTTCGGCAGACCGGTGGGCAGCGATGGAAGCGCTTGCGCACTTCCCAACGGCGACGACGGAGCGGGTGAAAACGCAGCAGGAGGTTTTGCAGGCGGTGTGCACGGGAGCGGCAGCCGGGGGCTTGATCTACTCGAATCCGACCACGGTTGACCCGGTGGCGCCGGAACCGGGTTGTGCTGCGGTGGCTTTACGGATGATGCGGCTGGACGAGAGCGGTGGGCGATTGGGAGTGGCGGCGCACAAGACGGACGCGGAGGCCGTGGCCGCGGCGGACCGGATTGGGGCGGCCATCGACGGTATGTGGATGGACGGAACGATGCAGGGATCGTTTCTGAAGTGGCTGGCGGCGACGAGTTTTGAGAGGGAGACGCTGGAAAGGTTGAAGGAAGCGCATCGGCGGAATCAGGGGTTGGGAGTATTGGCGGCCACGGCGGGGGGATTGGCGCTGATCCTGGCGTACTTGGTGTGGCGACTGCGGAGAACGCGGCGGGCGCAGTCGGAGTTTCTGGCGTCAATGAGCCACGAGATTCGAACGCCGATGAACGGGATGCTGGGCATGGCGGAGCTTTTGGAGACGAGTGGTTTACAGCCGGGGCAAGCGGAGCTTTTGACGACGATGCGGGAATCGGGGGAGTCGTTGCTGACGATTTTGAACGAGATTCTGGATTCGGCGAAGCTGGAGTCGGGTCGGATGCAGTATGCTTCGCAACCGTTTGACTTGTGGGCGGTGGCGGAGGTGACGGCGGGATTGTTCTGGGTTTCGGGGTGGCAGCGGGGGGTTGACGTCCGGGCGGAGATCGATGTGCGGACGCCGCGAACGGTGGTGGGGGATGGGATGCGGGTGCGGCAGATTATGATGAATCTGGTCGGCAATGCGCTGCGGTTCACCGATGCCGGTGCTGTTTCCATTGGGTTGCGTTCGGAGGCCGACGGGGTGATGATCCGCGTGCGGGATACCGGGACCGGGATTGCATTGGCGCAGCAGGCCGATATTTTTGAACCGTTTCGGCAAGGCAACGACCGCACCCACGGGGGCACCGGGCTTGGCTTGAGCATTTGCAAACGGCTGGCGGAGGGGATGGGTGGGCGGATTTCGGTGGCGAGTGAGCCGGGTGCCGGGGCGACGTTTGAAGTTTGGCTGCCGTTACGGGGGGCCTTGATGGAGACGGCGGCTGGGCGACGGGTGCTGCTGGTGCCGGACGGGCCGGAGACGCGGGAGCACGCGGTGACGGTATTGAAGGCGACAGGATTGCCGTGGGGTGAGACGGAGGGTTCGTTTCCGGAGGGGGCAACGTTCGCTGTCTGGAGAGGGGTTGCGTTGCCGCCGGCGATGGTGGGGGTGCGGATTTATGGAGTGGTGATCCAAGGCGGGACACCCCGCGGCGAATGGCCGACTTTTGCGCTTCCGTTGCGACCATCGCGATTGCTGGAGGACGCGGACGTGGCGTTGGCGGTTTCGCGACGGAGCGACGACCGATGTCGGGTCTTGGTGGTGGAGGATAACAAGGTGAACCAGCGTGTGGTGCGGGGGTTGCTGGAGCGGGCGGGGTGTGAGGTGGTGGTGGCGGAGAACGGGTTGGAGGGGGTGGCGCGGGCGGGCGAGGCGAAGTACGACCTGATCCTGATGGACTGCTTGATGCCGGAGATGGACGGATGGCGGGCGACCGAGGCGATACGGGCGTCCGAGCAGGGGCGGAGGCCGAGCTTTATCGTGGCCCTTACGGCGAATGCGTTCGCCGAAGACCGGGAGCGTTGCCGGAGGGCTGGCATGGACGATTTTCTGGCGAAGCCGGTGCGGTCGACCGACCTGTTGCGGGTGCTGGAAGCGGCGCGGGCGAGGGGTTTGGATTCGGCGTAACGATGGAGATGTGCGGCGGCGCGCGCGTCCCTACTTACGGCGGACCGAATAGAGGCGGCTGTCGGTGCGGACGAGGAGACGGTCGCCGACGAGGGCGGGTGTGGCGAGGGCCATCTCTTCGAGGGGGTTGACGTGGAGTAACTCGTACGTTTCGCCGGCCTTGATGACGAAGGTTTTGCCTTCTTCGTTGAGGCAGAAGATTTTGCCGTTGTAGGCCCAGGGGGAGGTGGTGAAGTCGCCGGCGCCGGCGGGGTCGATGCGGGTTTTGTAGGTTTGTTGGCCGGTTTTGAGATCGAAGCGGGCGAAGATACCCTTGTCGTAGAGGACGTAGAGAGCGCCCTGATAGGCGACGGGGGTGGGGATGTAGGTGCCGGCGCGGGGGTTGGACCAGGCGACGAAGGTGTTGCTGGTTTCGTTGTCGGGGAGGGAGATGTCGCCGGAAGCTCCGGGCTTGACGGCGAAGAGGCCGCGGGAGACGCCGGCGTCGACGTAGAGCATGCCTTCGTAGGCGAAGGGACTGGGGACGGTGAGGTAGGACATGGCGTTGAGACGCCAGAGTTCCTTGCCTTCGAGGTCGTAACTGATGGTCGAGCCGGGGCCGACGGTGACGATTTCGGTGCGGAGGGGGTGAGCCCAGAGGTAGGGGGTGGTCCAGCCGGAGCGGCGGGGGGCTTTGGGGTCCTTGATGTCGCGATTGGTGCGCCAGAGTTCTTGGCCGGTGTGTTTGTCGTAGGCGGCGAGGAACTGCTGTTTTTCGTTGTCACTAAGGACGATGAGGCTGTTGCGATGGAGAACGGCGGAGCCGCCGGTGCCGAACTCGTTGAACATGGGGAGGGCGGGCTGATCGATGTGCCAGCGGAGCTTTCCGGAGCGGGTGTAGGCCCAGATGCCGAGGTTTTCAGCGTAGACGTAGACGAGTTTGCCGTCGGTGACGGGGGTTTCGGAGGTGAAGCTGTTTTTGCGGTGACGGCCTCCGGGGGGGCGACCGGCGTAGAATTCCTTTTTCCACTGGATGGCGCCGGTTTTGAGATCGAGGCAGTAGAGGAAGTAATGGAGCATGACTTCGTGGGGGAGCTCTTTGTCGCGAGCGCGGACTTTTTCGAAGGCTTCCTGGGCGGAGAGGCCTTGTTTGCGGAGTTCGGCGGTGTATTGGTTGCTGTAGTCGGTGCCCATTTGGGGCTGTTTGGAAGGGCCATCGGTGACGGCGGCGGTGAGGAAGATTTGGCTGCCGGCGACGATGGGGGAGGACCAGCCGCGGCCGGGAATGGGGGTGGACCATTCGACGTTTTGGGTGGTGGACCAGTGATCGGGGAGGCGACCGTTGGGGGCGGTGGGGTTGGAGAGGGGACCGCGGAACTGGGGCCAGGTGGGGTCGGCGGCCAGGGAGGGGACTTGGGCGAGGGTGGTGAGGAGGAGGAGGGTTAGGGGGCGCAATAGGGGCTCTTTTGTTCTAGCATATTGCGTCGGAAGATCTGACGTCTTCACTCCAATGAGCCCTCGGGGCGGTTAGCCGTTCCGCGTTGGGGGTCTACTGCCCGAGGGATTCATCGCAGCACGATAAAGTCTGCGAAGGGAATGGTCGATTCTCCCTGGTAGAGAGGGTGCCTGGAAATGACTTTGGCGATTGATGGGGAACGGCGGGTATCGATGTTGGCGAGATTCTATGTTCTGCTGGACTTACTCGAGGGAAAGATGGGCGGCGCGCGGAGGTTGGCGGAATGCGACGGGCGGTCAGGATGGCCGGACCGAGGTGTTTACTTCTTTCGGGAAGCGGGAGAGAATCGCACCGAAAGTGGGGATGGACCACGCGTTGTCCGAGTGGGAACCCACGCCTTGAAGGCGAGTTCAAGAACGACCATCTGGAACCGATTGGCCCAGCATCGGGGTGCAACGGGAAGCGGAGGAGGTCACCACCGAGGATCGATATTTCGGCTCATTACAGGCACGGCATTGGGCACCCGCGATGGGAACGGGATTCCTACTTGGGGACTCGGTAGTTCGGCACCAAAGACCTTGCGCGAGAGCGAGTTGATAATGGAACGCCGGGTTTCAAAAGAGATTGGAGCCATGCCCTTTCTTTGGCTAGAGATCGGGGACGAAGCGGGACCGGAGAGTCGACGGGGCTTCATCGAACGCAATGCAATCGCATTGCTCAGTAACTACGGGAGACCGCCAGTTGACCCAGCGTCGGTGAGCTGGTTGGGGCGGCACTGCGATCGGCAGCGAGTTCGCGAGTCTGGCCTGTGGAACTCTAATCATGTTGACGAGAGTCCGGACCCACGGTTTCTCGATGAATTTGAGCGGCTGATTTGGGCTGGCGGAAGTGGCGTTTGACGGTTGTGATCCAGTGCGCGGGCGGCAAACGATCAGGTGCCGGACACTTTCGGTCGGCTGCCGGTAAACCGGTCGTGTTTGTCGCCGACCCGCTTTCGGCACCCGTCAACACCTCGGTCGAGTATGCCCGGCCGGACGATTGGGCCGATGGTGATCGCACTTGGCGAGAGTTGCTGACCGAGTACAACCGGGAAAGAGCGGGGAATCCGCTGGGGCTGTGCGCGGCGTATCAGCTTTACCGGCACCGGGTTTATGAACGGCTCGTGGCGGAGATGGGGGTTGAGCGGGTCTATATTCTGTCGGCGGGATGGGGACTTGTGCGCGCGGATTTTCTGATGCCGCACTACGACATCACTTTCAGCGGGAGCGCGGCCTCTTATCAGCGACGACGGCGCAATGACGCCTATTTTGACTACCAGATGCTGCCGAACATGCCGGGCGAGGACGTGGCATATTTGGGTGGGACTGACTACTTGGGTTTGTTCCTGAAGACGACAAGTGGCCTAGGGGCGCGACGGACAGTGTTCTACCAGTCTTCGCGGGTTCCGGTGGCGGGTGGCTGTGATTTGCGGCGATTTGAGACGAGGGCGCGGACGAATTGGCACTATCTCTGTGCTCAAGCGATTCTGGATGGGACTGAGCAGTTGCCCGGACCGGCGGCTTGACAGCTGGTTCCCGTTTTGGGACATTTGGCTGGTGAGAGTGATTAGTCGGCGGGCGCTCCGCAGTTTCGCCGAGCGGTTCCCGGATGCCTTGGAGCCGCTGTTGCGCTGGGCGAACGCTACCGAATCAGCGAGTTGGCATACGCCGGGTGATATCCGGCGAACTTTCAATTCGGCGGATTTTGTGGAGGAACTGACCGTCTTCGACGTCGGCGGAAACAAGTACAGGCTGATCGCTTACGTTCACTACCGGCGGGGTGTTGTTTTCGTCAAAGAAGTGTTAACGCACAAAGAGTATGACAAAGGAGGCTGGAAACGATGAGCATTTCTTCCGTTGACCTAGATCAAAGGCAATATGGCCGGCTTCTGGCAGAGGCGAGGCCCTCGATTATCAAGTCTGACGAAGAGAACGAGAGGATCTTGCACGTCATTGAAGGGCTACTCTGCAAAGGCGAGGCAAACTTGACGGCGGAGGAAGAGATGTTGCTCGAATTACTGGCTGTTCTAGTCTACAATTTCGAGCAGAAGCGATACCCTTTGCCCTCTGTTCCCCCGCATGAGATGGTCGGCTACCTGTTGGAACAGCAGGGGCTGAAGCCGAGCGACTTGTGGCCCGTGTTGGGGTCCAAGAGTCGTGTGTCTGAACTCCTGGCAGGCAAGCGGGCGATCAGTAAAGATCAGGCTAAAAAGCTGGGAGGATTTTTCCGGCAGAGCGTCGCACTGTTCCTTTAGGTCAGTGGAGTTGGCGCTTCATGAAACCGTCATAGTGGGTCGGTAGAGTAAGGCGATGAAGAGACGACTTCTTTTACAATCGCTGGCGGGGGCGACTTTGTGCGGGGCGGCGGTGGGCGAACCTTTTCCCTGGGGCGTGGCGTCGGGGGACCCTTGGCCCGATGGCGTCGTGCTCTGGACCCGGACCGTGATGCCGGGGACGGTTCGGTGGGAAGTCGCCGAGGACGAGGCGTTTGCTCGGGTCGTGCAAGAGGGATCCGTAAAGGCGGAGGCGGTACACGCTCACGCCGTCCATGTGACGGTTCGGGGGCTGAAGGCCGGTCGGTGGTATTGGTACCGGTTTATGGCTGCGGCGGGGAAGAGCGAAGTCGGCCGGACGAAGACGGCCCCGGGGTCCGGCGAGACGCCGGAACGGTTGCGGATCGCCTACATCTCCTGCCAAAAGTACGAAGATGGGTACTTCACGGCGCTGGAACACCTGGCCGAAGAAGACGTCGATTTGGTCCTGCACCTGGGCGATTACATTTATGAAGGCGCTTGCGGGAAGAATAAAGTTCGGACGCACCCCTACCCCACCGCGGCCAACTTGGGCGACTATCGGCAGCGTTATGAGTTGTACAAGAGCGATGCGGCGCTGCGGAAACTACACGCTCGGTTTCCGTTCGCTGTAATCCCCGATGACCATGAAGTGGCCGACGACTACGCGGGGCTGATTCCGGATTGGGACTCGCCGGCGGACGTGTTCCCGCAACGGCGACGGGATGCCTACCAAGCCTATTGGGAGCATATGCCGCTGCGTGGGGCGGGGCCGCGGGGACTAGAGATGCCGATGTATCGGACGCTCCGCTATGGCCAGCTGGCTCACCTTCACATGCTGGATACCCGGCAATATAGGACGGATCAACCTTGCGGGGGGAAGAAGGCGCCGAATTGCCCGGAGCGGGAGCGGCCAGAGCGGACCATGCTGGGTTTGGGGCAGGAACGCTGGCTGGAAGGCCAGCTACGGGGAGGCGGGCGGTGGAACGTGATGGCGCAACAGGTGGTCTTCGCAACTCTCGACCTGGACCCGGGACTGGGGGAGAGCTACCCAATGGATAAGTGGGACGGGTGCCCGGCGGCGCGGGAACGATTGCTCGCGTTCCTGCAAGCAGGGCGGGTGGCCAATCCGGTGGTTCTAACCGGCGATAACCACAATAACTGGGTTTTTGACTTACGGCCCAAGAGTGGGGAGTTGGTGGCGACGGAGTTCGTGGGGACTTCGGTGACGTCTAACTTGGACGGAGCGGAGGTTAGCGAAGAGTATGGGCCGGCTTTGGGCGCTCCGCACATACGGTGGCATAACTCACAGCGGGGCTATGTGGTGTGCGAATTGACGCCGAAGCAGTGGACGACGCGGTTCCGGGTGGTTCCTTATGTGACGCGGCCGGGGTCCGGGGTGATGACGAAGGCAACCTTCGTCATCGAAGCGGGGCGGCCGGGGGCGGTTAAAATGTAAGGCGCATATTGAGCTGCATGCGGCGGGCGTCGCCGACGGCGAGGATGCGGCCGAAATTGGCGTTGTTGACGTCGGTGATGGGACCGCCGAGATTGACGGTATTGAAGGCGTTGAAGGCTTCGGCGCGGATTTGGAGTTTGAAGCGCTCGCGCAGGGAGAAGCTCTTGGCGATCGAGAGATCCCAGTTTTTGCGGGTGGGGGTGAGAAGGGCGTTTTTGCCGAAGTTGCCGGGGCGGAGAGTGCCGCCGCTGGCGGGGCCGACGGGGACGGTCGAAAAAGCGGCTCGATTGAGAAACTGGAAGCGGTTGCCGGTGTTGAGATAGACATCGCCGCCGATGTAGTCGGGACGGCTGGAGCCGCGGTTGCTGGACTGGGTAGCGTTGAGGGCGGAGCCGGAGCTGGCGGTGAAGATGGCGGAGAGTTGGAAGCCTTTGAGCCACTTGATGGGCGAGGGGATTTCGTAGATCGCGTCGGTGGAGAAGACGTGGGGGACGTGGAGAGAGGTGGGGCCGTAGTCGCTGCGCCAGTTGGTTTCGTCCTGGACGGCGATGTCGTTGCCGAGCCAGAAGTCGCCGTTGGCGATGGCCATGACGCGGGACCAGGTGTAGTGGGTATTGAAGGTGATGCCGTGGGAGAGACGTTTGCGGAGGGAGGACTGCCAGGCGTGGTAACGGCTGAAATCGGCGTCGTCGCGGGAGGTGAACTGGAGGGTGCTGGGAAAGGGGCGGATGCCGGTGGCGAAGTTGGGCTGGTTGACGGCGTGGGTCATGGTGACGTGGGTGGCTTTGTTACCGACGTAGCCGGTTTGGAGGGTGAGGGATGAGGTGATTTGGCGTTGATAATCGAACGACCACTGCATGTTTTGCGGGTTTTGGAGGCCGGGGAAGGTGCTGACGACGCCGGTGGGGAGGGTGGTGGAGCGGGCGAAGGCGGCGAACTGTTCATTCGAGAACGGGAATTTGAAGCCGTATTGGTTGACGTCGGCCTGGCCGTAGGTGGCGCGGAAGGGGATGCGGGGGTCGATGTAATGGGAGCTGGCGAAGGTGCGGAGGCTGAAGGGGCCGTAGGCCATGCCGAAGCCGGTGCGGATGACATTGCGGCCTTTGGGGTCGAGGGTCCAGGCGAGGCCGACGCGGGGGGCGAAGTTGTTGCGGTCGGGATCGTAGGCTTGGGCCTGGGGCCGGAAGCGGATGGGGATTTGGAGGGCTCCGGCGATGCCGTCGGGGTTATAGAAGGTATTGGTTGTGTCGCGGTAGACGCTGTAGTATTCCCAGCGAAGGCCGAGATTGAGAATGAGGTTGGGACGGATGCGGAAATCGTCCTGGAAGAAGAAGCCGGTTTCCCAGGCTTTACCGCGATAGTTGGGGGTGCCGTAGGTGACGCGGATAGCCGAGGGGCGGTTGGCAAGAAGGGCGGCGAGGTTGGGATAGGTGAAGAGGGGGATTTCTTCGTCGAAGCGGCGGGGGGCGCGATGGAAGTACATGCCGCCGAACTTGAGGACGTGTTTGCCGTAGACGCGGAGCATGGTTTGTTCGATGGACCAGGAGTAGCCGTGGTTTTCCAGGCGTTCGGCGCCGAGGGAGAAGGCGCCTTGGAGGGCGATGACGGGCATTCGATTGAGGTCGTAAACGCCTTCGACGCGGACGGCGTCGTTGAGATTGAAGCCGAAGCGGGTTTCGCCGGTCCAGGTAGAGGTGGTACGGGAGAGGGTGGCGGAGCCGGATTCATTGAGGCCGACGAAATCGCGGGCGTTGGCAGCGACGATGGCGGGGACGTTTTGGGTGGGGCGGCCGCGGCGATAGCGGAAGGCGGCTTGGTAGGTATCGTTGAGGCGGTAATCGACGCGGGCGACGGCGTGGTTGTCGGCGGCACCGTTGGAACCGGCCCCGCGGAAGATTCCGGTGAGGGCGTTGGCAGCGTAGGGTTCGTTGGGGTTGGGCCAGAGGGCGAAGGAATCCTTATAGGCGGGGACGGCGGCGATAGCTTGGGCTTTGAGTTCCGGGGTGGGGACTTGGCCGGCGAGGTTGACGAAGGAGCTTTGGCGGTACCCTTCGTAGACGCCGAAGAAGAAGAGGCGGTTCTTGATGATGGGGCCGCCGAAGGAGCCGCCGAACTGGTTGAAGCGGACGGCGGGTTTGGTTTGGTTGGAGGCGAGGAGGGCGTAGCGGGAGTTCAGGATGTCGTTTTGCCAGTTTTCGAAGAGGGAGCCGTGAAACTGGTTGGTGCCGCCGCGGGTGATGAGATTGATGTTGCCGCCGAAGGTGCGAGCGGTGTCGGCGGAGTAGACGCCTTTGGAGGTATTGACTTCGGAGATGGCTTCCTGGGAGAGGACGTTGATGAAATTAAAGGCATTGAACATGCCGGTAGAGTTGGTTTCGACGTCGCCGGCGCCATCGACGCCGTCCACGGTGACGTTGGAGCCGCCGGAGGCGAGGCCATTGAAAGAGAAGAGGCCCTGGCCGGCGGAGCGGATGCCGGGTTGGAGGATGAGAAGTTGGGTGAAGTCGCGGCGGGATTGGGGGAGTTCGGCGATTTGGAGGCGGGAGAGGCGGTCGTTGAGGGTGGGGGAGGCGTCCTGGAGGGGGGCGAGGTCGGAGGTGACGGTGATTTGTTCGGAGTTGGCACCCACTTCAAGAGCGATGGGGAGGCGGGTTTGTTGGGCGGATTCGAGGCGGAGGGTGGTTTTGCGGAAGGTTTTGAAGCCGGGGGCGGTGGCTTCCAGGGTGTAGAGACCGGGAGGGAGGAAGGAGAGGGTGAACTCGCCGCGTTCGTTGGATTTGGCTTCGAGGGTGGCGGCGGTTTGTTCGTTGGTCAGGCGGATGGCGGCGTTGGCGACGGTGGCGGAGGAGGGGTCCTGGACGATGCCGTAGAGGTTAGCGGTGGTGCGCTGGGCGTGGGCAGCGGGGAGGAGCAGGAGGAGGGCAAAGAGAAGGCGGGTATGTTGCACGTGAAAATTTTTGCATCTTGATGTTCGCGGATGATGAACAGTGGGCTACGAGTTAGTTACGGAGCGACTAGAATGAGAGCGATATGACGAAAGAGTTTTTGCAGCAGTTAGTGGGTTCCTGGGAAGGGACCTGCCGGACTTGGTTTGAGCCGGGTGAGTTAGCGGATGAGTCGGCGGTGAAGGGGACGATTGCGCCGGTGCTGGGCGGGGGGTTCGTGCGGCATGTTTACGAAGGCTCGATGCAGGGCAAGCCTCGGCAGGGAGAGGAGTTGATCGCGTATAACGCGGTGACGAAGCTGTTTCAGATTTCCTGGGTAGATGACTTCCACATGAGTGGGGCGATCCTGTTTTCCGAGGGCGAAGGGACGGCGCAGGGATTCTCGGTGTTGGGGAAATACGACGTGGGGTCGGGGTTGCCGCAGTGGGGATGGCGGACGGAGTTCGCGTTGCTCGATGCGAACCATCTGACGATTTCGGCTTATAACTTGATGCCGGAGGAGGAAGAGGCTCTGGCCGTGGAGACGAAGTATTCGCGGGTCGGATGATCGAAAGAGCGCGACGAATGCGCCCGTGGGGTTGAGGAGCCTTTTGCATGATGGCCGGAATTCTACTGACGATGGTGGCGCTGGTGATGGGACTGTTTTTCTTCGCGGGGACGTCGGCGAAGGGGTTTGACCTGGATGGCATCGCGACGGTGGAACTTCCCAAGGACTGGGTGCAGTACGGGGCGGAACGGCGGACGGGGTGGGCGGCGTTTGAGTTCTACAAGGCGCAGAGTTGGTGGTGGGGGGCGGGTAATCCGCATGAGGTCGACGCCTGGGTGATCGTGGGCGCC
The DNA here is from genome assembly GCA_026394015.1 of Acidobacteriota bacterium. Lineage (GTDB taxonomy): Bacteria > Acidobacteriota > Terriglobia > Bryobacterales > Bryobacteraceae. Next base: position 16,394 of record JAPKZA010000446.1, on the reverse strand, counting down.
CCGGAGGCGGCGGTGGCCGAGGTGGAGGACGGCATGGCCTGGGGGTTTGCGGCGCTGCAGTCGAAGTCGCAACGGTTTCCGGAGTTTGGGAGCTACAAGCAGGGAGAGCGGGAGACTTGGGTTTCCGAGGGGAGCTATCAGATCAGCACGGCGCATGATCCGCAGAAGGTGATTTTTGTGCGGTCGGTGGATCGCGGGCAGAAGGTCGGGTTTGTGGCGCGTGTTTATACGAAGAAGATTCCGCACGAGAAGTTGAAAGAGCTGCAGGACAAGATGTACGGGTCGGTGAGCTTTTCGGGCAAGCGGGGGACTTACTTTGGGGAGGTGGGGAACTGGAGCGCCGTGGCGGCGGGGCGGCGGGCGAAGGAGATTGCTTACGTGAATGCGGTTTTGGCGAAGCGGGGCGTGGGGCCGGTGGGGGCGCAGGATGAGGTGCAGGCGAAAGCTGGATGGGTGTATGAGCTGTGGGACGACCGGTTGATGATCGGACGGCGGCTGGGGGAGCGGGTGATGGATTCTCCGGCCTATGAGGCGCGGGGAGAGTTGACGTGGCTGCGGTGGCGGGGAGAGAAGTGGGAGCCTTGGAAGGCGTCGAATGCGACGGCGGCACCGGGCCGGAAGGCAGACTATTTTCCAAGCTCGTTGATGCCGGCGACGTGGGCGAAGGTGTTGGGAGAGGCACCGGACAAAAGTAAGTTCTACTTCTTTACGTCGATCGATTGTCCGTTGACGGAAGGAGATAAGTGGGTGCCGGAGTTGGATCCGACTGGTTGGAAGTTAGAGGCGTGGATGGAGAACGCGCTGCGGGTGGAGCAGGAGTTTAAGGCGGGGAAGTTGAAAATCGAGTAAGGGCCCGGCGAGCAATGTCGCTGACGCGAAGCATGGGGCCGTGGTTGTCTTCGGGCCAGGCATCTGCGGGGTCGGCGAGGAGGGCTTGCAGGTGGGGACGGGCGCGGGCGTCTCCGAGGTCGCCGAGGGCTTCGACGGTGTGGGCGCGCAGTTCGGGGTTGGGGTCGGAGAGGAACGGAACAAGGGCGGGGAAGATGGCGGGGTCTTTGAGACGACCCAACGCCCGGATCGCTTTTTGCTGGACGGAGGGTTCCGTGCGCTGCCGCAAGAGTTCGATGAGGGGGAGCACGAAGCGAGGACCGGCGACGGTGAGGACGGCTTGGCCGGCGATCTTGGCATTCGGATGGTTCAGCAGTGCGAGCCAGGCGGAATGGGCGCGGTCGGGGCCGAGGATCCGTTCGAGACCGCGGGCGGCGGAAAGGATGGTCCAGGGGTCGGATTCGTGGGCGAGGGCGGACTGGAAGATGGGGAGGGCTTCGGCGTGGCAGGAGGCGTCTGTTTTCACGCGGGAGGCTAGCGCTTGCATGGCGCGGCCGCGGCGTTCGGGGTCGGGGGATTGAAGATCAGAGGAAGACGGCATAAGGTTAAGCGGGGGTGGGCTTGGTGCGGCGGGCGAGAAGGCCGGTGGCGGCGGCGAGATCGAGGTCAGCGAGGAGGAGGCCGGGTTGGCCGTAGGGTTGGTGGGTGAGCAGCGTGCCGTTGGGATGGACGACGGCGGAGGTGGTGGGTGAGCCGGGGCTGGCGTAGTTGACGGTGGCGAAGTAGCAGGTGTTTTCGGCGGCGCGGCAGAGGGCGGCTTTTTCGTGGAAGGTGTTGGCGGGGTGGGCGAAGGTGGTGGGTTGGAAGCTGCCGGGTTCGGCTTCGTGGAAGTGGGGATGGAAGACGACGTGGGCACCGCGCCGGGCGGCCCAGCGGACGGTTTCGGGGTAGCGCCAGCCTTCATGGCAGATGGCGATGCCGAAGGTTAGAGGGCCGGCGTGGAAGAGATGGCGGTCGGTGCCGGGGGCGTAGAGGGAGTCTTCGGAGGGGTCGAGTTGGACTTTGTCCTGGAAGCCCGCGAGAGTGCCGTCGGGGTTGATGACGAGGGCGGTGGCGCGGAGGGCGTTGTCGACAAGGCGTTCGGTGCCGAGAATGACGGTGAGTTGGGCTTGGGCGGCGGCGCGGGCGAGGGTGGCGTGGGCGTGATCGAGGAAGGCGGGGTCGGGAGGGGGGACGGATTTATCGGGGGCGCGGTAGCCGGGGACGTAGCATTCGGGGAAGCAGAGGAGTTGGGCTTGCTGGCGGGCGGCGTCGGCGATGGCCTGTTCGGCGAGGGGGACCGAGTGATTGGGGGTGGTGGGAAAGGGGAGGTTGGCGACGGCGATGCGGAACGAGGCCATAGGAGAATTCCAGGGTACTCCGAAAGCTCCTACGGCATTGGCGCGACAGCGAACTACTGCTTAATCACGCCACAAGCGATGCGGTCTCCGGCATTACCGGCGGGGTCTGACTTGTAGTCATCCGCTTTGGCATGGATGACGAGGGCGGTGCCTTGGGTGGAGAAGATGGAATCTTTATCGCCTTTGTGCGAGACCTTCGTGGCGGTGAGGGTGGCGGTGGCTCTGCCTTCGGAATCGGCGGTGATGTTCTTTAAGTCTCCAGCGTGGGAGCCGGCCGGATTGTCGGTGCCGTGCTGTTTGTGGTCTGGGTTGAAGTGGCCGCCAGCGGTGGTGAAGCCGGGCGCGTCGCATTTGCCGACCGCGTGAATATGAACGGCGTGATCGCCGGGCGGAAGCTTGATCAGGTCAAAATCGAACCGAGCACCCATGGGGGTGGTCTCGCTGACGGGCGAGATTTTCACGGTGCCGACGCTTTGTCCCTGCGCGTTGTTCATCTCGATCGTGACTTGGGCGACGGCCAGGTTCGCCATGGCGAGAGCGCCAGTGAGTAGAAGAAGAGTTTTCATTCCGGTGTCCTTGTGATTCAGGGAGCATGTGGAGGGCCACTCTAGAACGCCTGGCCGATGCTGAAGAACGGTCGGCCCAGGGGCTCGCCGGGTTTGCGGTCCAGCTTGATTCCGTAGTCAAAGCGAATCAAGAAATAGGGCGTGCGAACGCGGATCCCCAGGCCAGCGGCCTTGCGGACGGTCCAGGGCCGGAAATCATTGATCTTGTCGTAGACGTTGCCGACGTCGAGAAAGCTGACTCCGTCGAAGATGCCCTTCAGGGGGAAGCGGAGTTCGTTGTTGAGAATGAAGAGCGCGTCGCCACCGGTTGGCGATATGGCGTCATACTGACGCGGGCCGACGCCGTCCTGGACGAAGCCGCGGATGGTGGTGCCGCCGCCGGCGAAGAATCGTTCGCCGAGGCTAACGCGGTTCGTCGCGCTTTTGCCGGGGATGAGGTCCTGGCCGTTGAGGCCGGCGGCCAAGCCGACGCGGACACCGGTAGCGAAGACGAGGCGGCTTTTGCGGACGCCTTTCTGCATGGGGAGAAGGGCGGGTTTATCGAAGGCGAAGTATCGGAAGTATTGGCCGAAGTATTTGGCGAAGTTCAACTCGCTGCCGGAGAAGGTGGGGGCGTATTCGACGGCATGCGATTGGAAGGTGCCGCGGGTGGCGTCGAGGAGATCGTCGCGGGTATCGCGGGAGAGGGAGGCGGTGAACGGGGCGACGCGCAAGGTGGCATCGAAGATGGGGTCGGGCCCGCGGTCGTAGGTACGGGTCCGCTCGAGGCGGTAACCGTAGTTGAGCACCCAGGCTTTGCCGAAGCGCGATTCCTGCAGGATGGAGAAGCCGACGCGATCGGTGTTGAAGCCTTCGCGGACTTCGCGGCGGACGAACGCGGAGGCGGTGGTCCGGAGGGGGAAGCGTTTCAAGAGGGGCTGGGTAAAGTAAGTGCGCGCTTCTTGCAGATCGGCGTCGTAACGGGTACGGACGCCTATGACGCGGGCCGAGCCGAGCGAGTTTCGGCTGGAGAAGTCGGCGATGCCGCCGGGCCCGCGTTCGGTATCGAAGTAGCCGCCGTAGTTGAGTTGGAAGGGACGGACTTCGTGGACGTTGACGTCGAGCGAGATGGGTTGTTTCGCCCCGATGGGATCCAAGGGATTTCGCTGCAGATCGATCAGCGAGTAGGCGCCGGTGGAGTACAGATTGCGGCGCGAGTGGCTGAGGATTTGCGGGTCCAGGGGATCGCCGGGCTTCAGTTCGATCTGGCTTCGAATGAGGCCCTGCGAGGTATGGTCGTTGCCGGTGACGTTGATCGAGGCGACCACGCTTTGGGGCCCCTCGGTGATTTTGAAGTTGAGGTCCACCTTGGCTTGTTGCGGTCGCCGCTGGAGGGAGTAAGTGATATCGGCGTCGTTGTACCCGCGGCGGGCATAGAGTTCGAGTAGATTGGCGAGAGTCTCTTCGCGGAGTTCGCGGAGGTAGTCGTAGCCTTCGGTGAGGGTGACGGCGCGGAGCAGTTCTTCCGGGTTGTAGGCTTGGCTGCTGGAGAAGTTCAGCGTGCCGACTTGGTAGAGCGGGCCTTCGGCGATGGGATAGATGATGGTCGCGGCGCGGGTCGGAGCTTTCAGCACGACTTCGGGTTTGGCGATTTTGACATCGAGATAGCCGCGGTCCCGGTAGTATCGGGTCAGCAGATCGATGGCGGGTTCGGGTCGCGAGAGGGCGGCCAGGGTGAGCTTTTGATCGCGGAGCAGGCCCCGAAGTTCCTTCTCTTCGATGCCTTTGGCGCCGGCGAAGACCAGCTTGGGCGAGTCGAACTTCTCGCCCATCTGGACGTCGAAGACGACGCGTTTGCGGGCGGGTTCGGGGAGCTCGATCGTGTAGTCAACCTTGGCGGCGAGGTAGCCTCGCCAGGCTAAGTCGTCGCGCAAAATGACGGCCGCGTCGTCGGCCCGTTGGGCGTCGAAAACCCCGGCCAGCCATTGTTTGCGCACATTCTTCTGCACGGCGGCGACGGGTTTAAAGCCTTCGTAAACGAAGTCCACTTTGGGGCCGGCCTCGACGTTGAGATCGAGGTCGACCTGGGCTGCGTTGGTGTCGCGGCTCAGGTGAACGCGCGCTTCCAGATGCCCGGCATCGGCGTATTTGTTCGTGATGCGTTCGACGCCGCGGCGGACCTTGAAGAAGTCGTAGGTTTTGCCCTGCCGGGCGGCCAACCACTTGGAGAGCTGTTCCTGCGTGAAGATTTGCTCGCCGTTGAAGGCCACCTGCCCGATCTTCTTCTTTTCCCGCGCGGCGGTGGAGGTGGGATCGGGCGGGATGCCGCCGAACTCCTGGCGCCGGGAGAAATCGAAACGATAGGTGTTGTCGGATTGCTTGAGGGCGCGGGTACGGAAGCGCTTGGAGAAATCGTACTGGCCGACGAGAATCTGGTCTCCGGAATCGGTGAGATTCATGGAGTAGATCAGACTGAGTTGGCGGGTGAGATTCTGGCCGACGGTTAAGCGCGCCGAGGGGTCCGATTCGTTGGCGATGAGGTTCGGTTCGATGCGAACCTGGGAGAGGCCGGTGGCACGTTCCAAACCGCGGCCGAGAGAACCGCCGACGCGGCCGGTGACATAGGAGAGGACCTGCTCCTTGGCGACATCGAGTTCCTGGCCTTGGAGTTCTTCGAGGGTTCGCCCGGTGAGGAGGACGGCGGCGATGTCCGGTTCCGGCAGAGCGGGGTCTGATGTCAGGGTGGTCTGGCGCTCTTTGCCCGAGCCTTGCAGGGAGAGCGTCACGTCATAACCGGAGGACTTGCGCTCGTTCAGGTTGAGTTCGCCGCCTTCGTCGATGGTGACGCGGCCGACGAGACCGGGCCGGTAGTAAGTGCCGGTGAGGCGGGCGTTGATGGCGAGTTCGGCCTTGGCGAGATTGTTGTCGATGACGAGCGGGTTGTCGGTTTTGATGGTGACGCCGTAGTCGAGACGTTCGAGCAGGGCGGAGCGGTCCTCGCCGACGTCCGCGGTGGGCGGAGTGTTCAGGACGTTCAACAGGCCCTGGTCAAGGTTAATCGGCTCGGTATAGCTGCCTTCGGCAATCGAGACGTTTCCGCCCAGCAGCAACCGTTTGCCGACCGAACGCAACGACAGATTGGCGCTCGAAAGCGTCTTGAGATTGGCGGGGAAATCGAGGTAGAGGCCCTTTGACGCTACGTTCAGGTTGACGTCGTTTCCGTTGAGCGAGAATCCTCCCGAGCCGGTCAAGGTGCCACCGTTTAGAGTTCCGGAGAGACGGCTGAGGACGGAGCGTTCGGCGGCTAAATCCAGCCGAAGGTTGAGCTTTTCGGCCTGGATGCGGGGCGAAGTAACGCTGACATCGGCGTCGGCGATTTGCAGAAAGCCTTCCGCTACCGGAGCCTTAACGGTGCCGCCGACGGTGAGCGCGACCACGGTTGCGCCCTGGGCCCGGGCGCTAGCGGTGAAGGCGGAGAGGACGCCTAAAGCGAGATTCGAATCCAACTTCAATTGCAGCGCTTGCGCGCCGGTGAACTGGGCCGAACCGGCGAGACGGACCTTGGCTCCTTGGCCGGCTAGGCTGAACTGACCAACCTGGATGGTGCCCGCGTCGACGTTGAGCAGCGATTGGCCCTCCTGCGCCAACTGGAACTTTCCGGCGTTTAGCCGCAGATCTTCGAACCGGACGGTGCCGCGGACGGCTACTACTTCGGGCCCGGCGGATTCGACGGAGGCGGTGAACGACGTCTGGCCGCCGATTGTTTCCGGAACGCCTTCCAGATGAGCGAAGTTGAGATCCTTTACAGAAAGCTCCGCGCTGGCCGCTCCTCCTTTTCGGAGGAACTCGACGGGGAGATTCGCGGGTAGTAAACCCAGGGGGACAGTGGCCCGACCGACGATATTCGCATTCGCCCAGACCGCTTCGAGCGACTCGATTCGGAGGTCGCCGTCGCCCAAGCGGGCCTGGAGTTTGGCGGCGGAGACGGGAGAGATCGAGGGGTTGAAATAGAAGCCGTCGGTGAGCGAGAAGTCGATTTGCGGATCGAGCGTGTAGCGCTCGGCTTGGAGCATGCTGCGGAAGGTGCCGGAGAATTTCAGCTTGCCGGCGGCGGCTTCTTCGGGAGAGGGCCGAAGGGCTCGGTGCGCGGTCGCCAGGTTGATTTCGCCAGCCAGTTTCAGAAGGCCGGGCGCTTGGCCCTCGGCCGTTAGGCGGGTGCCGGGGCCGACGACGGTGGCGGGCTTCAGGTTGATGTCGCCGTTTTTGTAAGTGGCTTCCAGCAGGCCTTCGGTGCGGACAGGCTGGCCTTCGACGAGCATTGAAATCGCGTCGGCGCGCAGGGTGGCTTCGCTCTGTTTCCAGTTGGCCGCCTCGCCGGTTGCCTTCACGGTGCCGGTGATTTTGACGGACTCGATTTCGGAGTTTTGGGCCTTTACGTCGAGGAGGAACGGGTAGGGGGCGACGGTGGAGGCGCTGACTTCCGCGTTCAAGTTTTGTTTTTTGGCGTAGGCCGTTGCGCGGAGCGCTTCGCCGTTCCACTCGGCCTTCACTTCGAGCGGCCCGACGTCGTTTAGGTCTCCTTGCAGGTTCGCTTTCACGACGGGCTCCGCGACGGTTCCGCTGCCCGTGGCGTCGATGGCGACGGTACCTTTCGATAGCTTTAGCGGGTCGCTTTTGAGTATGGCCGTGAACTGTTTCGATTCGAATTCGTAGGTGCCTTGGCCGGTGAGTTTTTCCGTGGCCGTTTTTTCGAGGATGAGGTTGGGGACGGTGGCGGTGGTTTTATCGAAGTTAACGGTGGCGCTGAGGATGCCGAGTTTTTCGCCGTAGGCTTCGAGTTCGGCGACGTTAACGGTAGCGACGCCCTCGGGACGGTCCAGCGTTCCGGAGAGATTGGCCGTTAGGTTGGCGAGGCCGGAGACAGGCAGAGTCGTCAGTGCCTCGGTGAGGCGGACGTTCACTGCTTCGGCCTGGAGGGAGATAGGGCCCTTGGCGGCGACCGAGCCCCGCGCCATGATGCTTTGCCCGTTCCAGTTGGCTTCCGCGCGGTCCAGTTCTAGACGCTCGGCATTCGCTTTGCCCGAGGCCGTAAGCGCGATGCCCGAGATGCCTTCGGCATGCAAGTTGGTCGACTCCAGACTGAATTCGGCTGAGGGATGCTCGACCGTGCCGCCGACGTTTGCCAGCAACGTGACTGGCCCCGCAACGGGTAAATTCGCATAGGGCTGAGCGGCCACGTTTTCGGTTCGTGCGGTAAGCTGACCGCTGAGTTGCTTGCGGGCGTTGACGGTAACGGTGCCGGTGGCTTCGATGCCGCCCAAGGTGGCTCGGTCGATCTTGATGGTGGAACCCTGGCGGGAATGGGATACCCGAAAGTTGCCTGTGACTGGATAGACGCCGATGGCGGGGGCCTGATTGGCCGCGAGCGTAATGGCGGCGTCGCCGGTGGCGGAGGCGAAATCGAAGCCCTTCCACTGGGCTCGCACGGTGCCACTGGCAGTGCTCGCCAGCTTGGGAACGAAGCGATTGACAGCGACCCGCTGGACGGAGCCGTTGAACCAGCTCGGCCCCGCGGCGCCTAACGAAATTGCGCCGTCGCCCGATCCGTTGGCGAGAGGGGAGGCGAGGTTGAGGCCCTTGGCGGTGATCGTGGCGGTCGCCGGATCGTAGCCGAAATCCCCGGTGAGATCGACGTTCTGATAGGTCTGCCAGCCCGCCCCGGTGGCGGTGACTTTGGCGCTGACGAGGGGTGCCTTGGCGTTACCTGCGATGGTTACTTCCGCGTGGACCGCGCCTTTGAACTCCTTCGCGAAGCGGTCGACGGTGGCGTCGAGAACCAGCTTGCCGTCGAGGGCGGTCTCCTTGAAATCCTTGGCGGCAAGGTAACCGCTGAGGGTGGCGCCGGGGGTACGGAGGGCTAGTTCCAGCTTGGCATCGGCTCGGCCGGAATCGAGCACGGCGCGGAACGAATCCAGGGCGTAATCTTTGGCGGCGTAGACTGCGGAGCCGGGGGACTGCGTGGCCAGCGTGAGTTGATGCCGCCGGGAGAGGCGATTGCCGGTGACGTCGAGATTCCACTGGGGCAACCACACTTTCAAGCCGTCGCGCGCATCGTCAACCCGGAGAGAGCCCTGCGCTACTTTCAAACTTTCGACGAGATATTCGAACGGCTCCCCGGTGCTTACTTGCGATTGCGGAAGGTTTGATACGCCATTGGCGTCGATTACGATCCAGACTTCCGTCCGCCCGAGGGTGGCATTCGAGACGACGAAGTGACCGCGGATGAGGTCCCAAAGAGAAAGCTGCAAGGCGAGCGAGTCAATGTTCGCGAGCGGTGCCATCCCGGCTTTCGGAGTCACGACGACGCCGCGCAGGTCGGCTTTCAACGTGAGCAAATTGAAATCAAGGCCCGACGATTCCAGCCTGATGCCCTGCCGCGCCATAGCCGATTGCAGTTCGTGGAGTGCCATGCGCTTCGCGGGCGGAGTGTGCAGCAGCGCGATGCCGCCCAGCACCAGCCCGCCGATCGTCAAGCCAGCGATGCGAATGTATCTGAGCCGCAATCGCGCTACCTGCTTGCCTTCAGGAAGGAACGCACTTTGGCGGCGTCCGGCGATTTCGGCTCCAGACGGAGGAAGTTGTTGAAGGCTCCGACCATTTTGTCGGGCCGCTTCGTGTTGCTGTAGGCGAGACCCGCGTAGTAGTAGGCGTACCCGTTTTCGGGGTCCTTTTCGATGGCCGTCTCCAGTTGAGGGACAGCGTCTTTATACTGTTTCCTCAAGACGGCCATCATGCCGCGGTAGTAGGGGAGATCGTCATGGTCGGACTTTTGAACGGTGACTTCGTCGATTAATTTCTCCGCTTCCGGATACCGCTTCTCCGCCGCGAAGCCGGCGGCGAGGGCCAGCTTGGCATCTGGGAAATCTGGGCCAACGGCTACGGCGCTTTCGAGTACCGGAATCGACTCGGCCGACTTTCCCTGCCGGACGAGGGAGAGGCCGAGCACGCGCAACGCCTCAGCATTGCGGGGCTCCATCTCGACGACGGCGCGCATTTCCTGCTCGGCGGCGGGATAGTCGCGTTCTTTGAAGCGTTCCATTCCTTTCCCCAAGTCGGCCGTCCAGCCGAGGGTGCCCGCGGTCAGCAATAACGCAATTCGAATCAGCATAAATATCTCCCGATATCATTTAAGAGCTATTTGGCCGTGAAGTGGTTTCTGGACTACCTTGAGATCGTTAGAAGTTTACTTGGCGAGCGGACCGGGAGTAGCCGGGTCTTGCTGTTAGGATAACGCTGTGGCGATTTATATTCCTAGTTCCGAGTTGAGTGAGGCGTTTGTGCGGGCCTCGGGGCCTGGGGGGCAGAACGTCAACAAGGTGTCGACGGCGGTGGAGTTGCGATTTGATGTGGGGCGGTCGGCGGTGTTGCCGGGGGCGGTGAAGGCTCGGCTGCGGGTGTTGGCGGGGAATCGGATAACGCAGGACGGGGTGTTGTTGATTACAGCGAGCGAGCATCGGACGCAGGAGGCGAACCGGGCGGCGGCGCGGGGGAAGTTAGAGGAGTTGGTGGCGCGGGCGGAGGTGGTGCCGAAGAAGAGACGGGCGAGTAAGCCGACGCTGGGGTCGAAGGTGAGGAGGCTGACGGCGAAGGCGGAGAAGGGGGGGGCGAAGAAGCTACGGGGGCGGCCGCGGGAGGAGTAGGGGGGCCTAGATTCCGGTGAAAGACGAGCGATCAATGGCGTGAGTATGCTCGTCGATGAGCCCGGCACGGAAAGCTTGTATGAGCGCTTCAGGGAATGCTTGGCGTTCGGTGGGATCGTCGAGAGGGACTTTCAGAGCGTCCATGATTCTTTACTTGACGGCATGCGATTGGGGGGCTTCGGCGCATTTGCTGCAGAGATTCGACCAATGTCCGACACTATCAGGCTTGAAGGTCAAGGATGCGATTAGAAAGATCGAGGCTGACGGATGGCGACTGGCGCGCACGCGCGGAAGTCATCGCCAATATCAACATCCACAGAAGCCGGGGCTGGTGACAATAGCTGGCCTGCCATCAGCCGATCTGGATGTGAAGACGGAGCGGTCTATACTAAGACAGGCAGGATTGAAATGACCAAATATACCGTCTACTTCGAATCAACGGCTACGGGCTACAGCGCTCATGTTCCGGATTTGCCAGGCTGCGTGGCGGCGGCGGGGACAATGGAAGAGACACGAGAGCTGATCCGGGAAGCGATTGAGTTCCACTTGGAGGGGATGCTTCTCCTGGGTCAGACCGTTCCTACGCCGACATCGCACGTTGAACAGATCGAAATAGCTGTCTAGAATCGGATTCCGGAGCGGAAGAGCTTCAGGATTTTGGGCTCCGTAACGGGTGGAGGTGCGGGCACCCTGCTTTCGATTCTGGGGCGGTTCTAGCGCTTCGATTAGCAGAGCTTCAAGTGTTGCGATCATGGAAGCGAGACTTGGGCGCAAAGTCGTTTCCGCTAGACTTCCGTCCTCTTGAACGTCGAGAAGCCCGAACCAAGAGAATCGATTCCATCGACTGCCGTGGCGATCTTTGGTGTGCTCCGCGATTCGTTTTCCGAGCGGTCGCTCAATCGCACGGCCAACGTAGACGACAGTATGGTGATCGTAGAGGATGTAAATGCCCTTCTATTTTCCAAAATCCACCGAAGGGGCTTTCTCCTGCTGTTTGCCGAGCATGCGAGGATCAGGACGCCAAGAGACTAATTCTCTTCGCCAATACATTCCAAAGGCGCGAATGATTCGTTCAGAACCTTCAACTTCGGCTTCAGTGAGATGATCCGCGCCCGTGGAAGCTTGGGCCGTTGACTCCGGGTTCATTGGCTGCGCTTCGGATTCCCTCAGGCCAAATATCCCCCGAGCAACCCTGACGAATGGCGAGCTATTCCCATCATCCTTCATGGACTTGAAAATCACAGAGTTGACAGTGGCATGGGGCGTAGCTTTGTCCGTCTCGTAATAGCCATTGGAGAGGATTCGCTGTGAGATTTCTGAGTACTCTAACGGAGTGCCCGCTTCTCTCAACACCCTAACGACTGCGTCCCGCCATGTTTTTTCCGCGTGTTCATTCCTCAGCGGAGATGATTACTCTACTCACGCTGGCAGTGGGGCCGTTGTGAAGGAACAGCCTAGGTGTCGGCCAGGACGAGCTTGAGGATCTGGGCTCCGTAGCGGGTAGCGGTGCGGGGGCCTAGGCCGGAGACTTGCAAGAGTTCGTCCTGGGTCTGGGGGAGGTCGTCAGCGATCTCGGCTAGGACTTTGTCGGTCATGACGCGGAAGGCGGGGACTCCCTCTTTCTTCGCTTGCGCTAGACGCCACTTCTTCAGCGCTTCGACCAAGTTGCTCTCGGCAGCGGCGGGTTTGGAGCGGGACTTTTTCACGGACTTCTTGGCGGCGGCTCGGGGGCGGGAGGTCGTAGTCCGCTCGGGGCGGTCCTTGATCAGGAGATCGAGATCGTTCGCGTCGGCTTGGCTGCCCTCCCAGGTCAATAGAGCCCGGCGGAAGGCGATCTCTCGGCCCTCGGCTTGGAATGTCTCTTCCTTCAGTTCCACGATGCCGATACGGGCCATCGCGCTTAAGATCTGCTCAAACGCGTCGCGGGAGACCGGGGTGCCGGTGCAGAGCTCCGTATGCAGCTTGCCCGTCGAACGGCCGTCGGACTTCTTGAGTGCCGCTATGATTTCGGCGGCTACGCCAAGCTCTCGGGCGCTGGCTTCGCGGAAAACTTGCGCCTCGCAAGTTTCGGGCGAGCAGAAGTCGCAGATCTCGCAGGGGGCCGCTGCTCCGGCCTTGTCGCCGAAGTGCAGCACCAACGCCGACATGCGGCACTGGCTGATATCCGCAAAGCGGATCATGTTCTGAAGCTGCGCCAGCTTTTGGGCGATTTGGGCTTGGTAGGGCTCGCGCCAAGCGGGCTTTCCTTTGCCCACGTTCTCGGCGAAATCAACGAGCGCACCGCCGTGGATCCAGAGCTTTTCAAGCGCTTTGTCGAAGCCTTCCTGCTCCATCCGGCAGCGGGTTTGCAGGTTCTCTTTGGGCTCGGGTTCATCGTTGAGCGCCGCGTAGATCTTGTCGAGAACCTTGATGTCGGGGTAGTCGCGTTCGTGGAACCAGTCGTGGGTGTGACGGTCGGCGTAAGAGTGCATCAGCACCGCGCGGGAGGGGGCTCCGTCACGGCCGGCGCGGCCGATCTCCTGGTAGTAACCTTCCAGGCTGCTGGGGAGGGCGGTGTGGATCACCGTGCGGACGTTCGCCTTGTCGATGCCCATGCCGAAGGCGATGGTGGCGACGATGACGTCGAGGCGGCCTTCGAGGAAGCCAGACTGGACGCGCCCACGGATTTCGGCCGAGAGGCCGGCGTGATAGGACGCCGCGGGGACGATGGACTTGAGCGTGACGGCGTACTCTTCCGCTTGCTTGCGGGTGGGGGCGTAGACGATGGCGGGGCGGCGGGCCGGGTCCGTGAGGAGTTGGCGGACGAGGTCCGGCCGCTCCGTCGGGGAGGCTTCGACGACCTCGATGGCGATGTTGTCGCGGCGGAAGCCTTGAATGAAACGACCACCGGTGCCGAGGTTGAGTTGGGCGGCGATATCGTTTTGGACGATGGGCGTGGCAGTGGCGGTTAAGGCGATGATGGGGGCGGGGCGGAGGGCAGGGAGGTGCTGGCCGAGGGTCCGGTAATCCGGGCGGAAATCGTGGCCCCATTGGGAGATGCAATGGGCTTCGTCGACGGCGACGAGGGAGGGCTTGCGCTTCGCGAGCATCTCCGGGAAGCCAGGGACTCGCATGCGTTCTGGCGCGATGAAGAGGAAGTGTAGGCGGCCGGCAAGGTAGTCCACGCAGGCTTGGCGGGAGGCGGCGCGGTCACGGCCGGAGTGGATGCGTTCGACGGCGAAGCCGCGCTGTTGGAGCTTGGCGACTTGATCCTCCATCAGGGCGATGAGGGGACTGATGACGAGCGTGGTGCCGCCGCGGGCGAGGCCGGGGAGTTGGTAGCAGAGCGACTTGCCGGCGCCGGTGGGCATGACGAGGAGGACGTCTTTGCCATCGACGACGGCGCGGCAGACGGCTTCCTGGCTGGGGCGGAAATCTTTAAATCCGAAGGCTTCGTGGAGGAGGGTGGGGAGGTCGGTGGTCGTGAGCGGGGGGAGGTCGGGGAGGGGCTGGGGGGCGGCCGTTTGAGCCGTGGCAGCAGGGGCGGCTGGCGGGGCTTGGCCTACCTTGCCAACCACTTCGGTGACGTACTCTTCGATGCCTTTGACGAAGGGGGCGAGTTCGGCTTGGCCGCGTTCGATGCGTTTGAGGTAGGCCTCCCACTGGCCGGTCATGATGGGGCTTTTGACTTCGGGGTGGACGACTTCGATGAGATGAATGCCTTTGTCGGTGGCTTCGATGGCTTTGCCCTGGCGCTGGATGTAACCGCGTTTGAGGAGCACTTCGATGATGGCGGCGCGGGTGGCGGGGGTGCCGAGGCCGGTCTCCTTCATCGCGTCGGAGAGCTCTTTTTCGTCGAGCGTTTTGCCGGCGGTCTGCATGGCCGTCAGGAGGGTCGCGTCGTTGAAGCGCTTGGGGGGGCGGGTCTTCTTCAGGATCGATTCGGCTTTGACGACGTCCTGGGGCTGGTCGGGGCGGAGTTCAGCGGGGAGGGTCTGGTCGGCGGCGTCGGCTTCCTTGGCCTTCTTTTCGGTGACAACGTCGAGGACCTTCCAGCCCATCTGGCGGATGACGGTGCCGGCGGAGTGGAAGTGGTCGATGGTCGAATCGTTCGTGATGTGGGTGATGACGGTGGTGACGTCGGTGATGTAGTCGTCGTGGTAAGCGGAGAGGAGGCGGCGGCAGACGAGGTCGTAGAGGTTGCGTTCTTCGGCGGAGAGGTTGGCGCGGGCGGGGGAGGTGGCGGTGGGGATGATGGCGTGGTGGTCGGAGACCTTGGCGTCGTCGATGAAGCGGTTCGAAAGGGGCCGTTGGCCCGAGCCTTCGGCGATGAGGTTGGGGTACTGCGGGGCGATGGCTTTGATGACGGCGGGGAGGCCGACGGCGACGGTCTTGGCGAGATGGCGGGAGTCGGTTCGGGGGTAGGAGATGAGCTTGTGAGACTCGTAGAGAGCCTGGGCGATGTCGAGGGTTTTTTGCGCGCTGTAGCCGTAGAGGCGGTTGGCGTGGCGTTGGAGTTCGGCGAGATCGTAGAAGCCGGGAGGGCCCATGCGCTTGGCTTCGGACTCGATGGAGGCGATTTTGGCTTGGCCGGATTTGGCGCGGGTGACGACGTCCTTCGCGTCGTCGGTTTTGGCGGGGAGGCGTTTGGCTTGGTCGAGGGTTTCGCCTTTGGTGGGGGGGCGGAACCAGGTGCCGAGGTAGGTGGGTTTGGACGTAACGCCGGTGGGGGAGAAGGTGACGACGACCTCGCGATACTCTTCGGGGACGAAGGCGCGGACGGCGAGTTCGCGTTCGACGATCATGGCGAGCGTCGGGGTTTGCACCCGTCCGACGGAGAGTTCTTCGTTGTAGGCGAGGGAGTAGGCGCGGGAGAGGTTCATGCCGACGAGCCAGTCGGCGCGGGAGCGGCCGCGGGCGGCGTTGCCGAGGCCGTCGTAGGCTTGGGCGGACTTGATTTTGTCGAAGCCATCGCGGATGGCGTCGGGGGTAAGGGAGGAGATCCAGAGGCGATCGACGGGCTTTTGGGTTTCGGCGGCGTCGTAGATGTAGCGGAAGATGAGTTCGCCTTCGCGGCCAGCGTCGGTGGCGCAGATGATGCGGTCGACCTTGGGCGAATTCATGATTTTGCGGAGGGTTTCGAACTGGCTCTTCGTTTTGTCGTAGACGACGAGGGGCCATTCGGCGGGAAGCATCGGAAGCGTGTTTCGCCGCCATTGCTTCCATTCGGGGTGGATTTCGTGGGGCTGGGCGAGGGAGACGAGGTGGCCGATGGCCCAGGTGACAATGTAGCCGGCGCCGTGGAGGTAGCCATCGCCTTTTTGGTTGGCACCGAGGACTTTGGCGAGGTCTCGCGCGACGGAGGGTTTTTCGGCGATGACGGCGATGGTAGACAAAGTGGGTGGGTTCGGATCACGCTACGGACGGTCGGCGAGACCCTTCGAATAGTGTTTATCCATTCTCTCCAATCCGGGCACGAGTTTGGCGTCGTCCGCCGATTCACCGAACCGCCGCCCTTCTCTCTTTTCGAGCAACGCGATGCTGGCGACGGAGGGAGGAACTTCGGCGAAGGAGCCGGGGACCCGGAAAAGGTCGGCATTCGGTTCTCCTCGTTGGACGGAGACGGCCTCCTTCCGGTAGCTCAAGACGACTTGGCCATCCGGGTTTAGCTTTGCAGAAGCATGCCCAACGTTTCGGGGCGAGTAGAACGTCGAGATCATTCCGACGACTTCGGCTACAACGACCGTCTTGAACTCCGCGGGGAGGTCTAACTTCCACCCCTCGCTGGCGGAGGCGCCTTTTCCGGCCGGGAGCGTTTTGGTGGCGAGTGCGCCATCCGTGCGGCGAGCGCGGAGGTATTCGTTCTCGAGCCCCGGGCTCACTCTCTCCAGTTCCTGGATGGTGTAAGGAGTCAGAGGAGCCTGCCCCGGCAGGCGCAATGC
>JAPKZA010000066.1 GCA_026394015.1 Acidobacteriota bacterium | reverse complement strand
TTGTTGATCGCGTGCCATTTCGGCCAGCAGTGGCACGATCTCTTCATAACGCATGACTTCGAGCGCGGTTTCCACGCTGCTAGTTTGGGCGAGGGAGACGAAGTAGTTGATGGTATCGGCGAAGAGGTTAGCGTGGCGCAGGTGAGTCCGGACCTGGCGAAGTTCGGGGATATCGAGATCCCCTAGCCCTTCGGCGAGCATCCCAGCTTTGACGAGAGGGTTGCGGAGTTGGTGGACGAAGTCTTCGTAGATCTGGTTCTGCTGTTCCTTTTGTTTGAAGAGTTCGGCTTCGCGAGTTTTCAGATTCCAGAAAGTTTCCTGGAGGTTGCGATAGAGGCCAAGTTGGCGGCCGATGAGTTCGCAGGTGAGAGCGAGATGCGGCGGGATTTCGCGTTCATCGAAGCCTCGAATATCGATGACGCCGATAGCTTTATCGCCGGAAAAAATGGGGGCGTGGATGAGGCGGCGGGCGTCGGGAAAGAGGTGGGAGCGGAGACCGTTGGGGCGACCCGGGTCTGTTTCAGTGAGGACGCGGCGCTCGGCGATTGCTTTAGTGCCGGCCCAATTTTCCTTGAGCGGATAAGTGGTGGCGAGTTTGTGGGCAAGGCGGGAAGATTCGCGGCCCCAGCGAGCGCCGACATTAGCTACGTAGACTAAGTGGTCTCCTTGGACGATGCGGATACTAAGGGCGTCCTTCCAGGGCGAGACCTCGGCAAGAAGTTCGAGGGAGCGCCTCCAGAGAGAGTCCATTTGGGGTTTCTCGCGATCGGTGAGGCTCCGGTTGGCAATATCCTGCATGGCCGCAATGCCGGTTACGAGTTGGCGAAAGCGGTTCGTTTCCGCCTTCTCCGCACGGAGGGCGGACCGGGCACCCCACCAGTGGCCGATGCGTTCGGCGACGAGTTCGAGAATCTGGATGTGGCGTTCGTCGAAGTGATAAGGTGCGGAGGAGATGAGGCAGCAGCGGATGGCACCGACGACTCGGTCCCCATCCCGGATGGGGACCGCAAGAAAGCTGAGGGGTTTGGCGAAATTTTCGGAAGAGGCAGAAAACTCGGCGATGGGCTCGGGGCCGGATGGCCAGTTGAGATCGGCATAGTCGGCGTCCGAGAGCTTTGCTCCGCTAAGAGCAGCGGCGGAGCGTTCTTCTCCAAACTGGGCAAGGTCAACAAAGCGGAGAAGATGGTTTTTACGGATTACCCACGGGGTCAAGCCTGGAGAGGCTCCGGTGTAGAAATCGGGGACGGCAAAAGTCTTCCACGGCCAGACGGTGGCGCGACGGCTGTAGACGCCGGGGGCCTCCGAGCGGTCTTCGAGAAAGATCGTGCACTCCCGGGCGTTGAAGGCGTCTGCGACGGAGCCAGCAACTTGCTGGAGGATTGCTTCGGATTCCTCGGCATTGGCCGTCGGCTTGGACTGGTAGAGGTTTCGTTCGACGAGCGCAAGGAGTGCGAACCCGATTTGGTTAAGTAAGCTGTTATGAAGGGCGGGCAGGATGGAGCCGACTTGTTGAATGGCGACGAGGCGTTCTTCCGAGGGAGGATTCCTGTTGGTCCAGTATAGGTTTAGAGAGGCTTCGCGGCGGGGGCCGAAGGTAATGGGAATGGCGCAAAAGGAGGTGATCCCGCGACGTTTGAGGAGATCTCCACCGGGGACGCGGCCATCGAGGATCGCCTGATCGAGATCCGAGACCAGACGGAACTCTTGGAGAGTGATCGCCTCTCCGGTGACGCTTTTCTCGGGCAGAAAATACCAAACTGGTGCGTCCGCTTCGGGGGAGGGAAAGTAGTCGGCCAGCATAAAGTAACGCCGTTCAGCGGTGCCGGCGTAGAACTTTTCCCAGACAATGCAGCCGTCTGCTTCGGCGAACTCCGTGAAGCGGCGAAGGACGGAGGAGAAATCACGAGCGCGACGGCAGTTGGCGGCCGCGGTGATGAGTTCGGGATAGATGCCCGGCGAGGCTTCCATAACATGTACGTTATACCACAGTGAGACGAGCTGTCAATGGGTATTGATGGAGTTGAAGCGCGGCGCCTACTGGACTTTGGTCATCGTGAAATCGAGTAGGCGATCGTA
>JAPKZA010000466.1:13176-24513 GCA_026394015.1 Acidobacteriota bacterium | reverse complement strand
GGGCGAGGGACACTTCCAATTATAAGCGGTCTCTTTTGCCATTTCTAGTCATTTAAGGCTATTATGATGAAAACACTAAGGAAACCGAGCTCAACGCTACAAGCATGATGGCAATTTCTGGACGGGCTCTATTTACAGAGCGTTACGAGAAATGGCGATGGATTCTAAAATCACAACTTTCGAATTCGGCCGAGCCGGCCACGCGGCCAGGCGCAACCAAAAAACGAACCCAGCGAAATCGACCCGCTATGGTCAATTAAGCCTCTTATTTCCCAGGCCTTACAGGAAATCGAGACAATTTCGGATATCGTAAATTTCCCCGAACGGGCCAGCCCTGAATCGGCACATCCCGACCGAAACCCGGCTGCGGCGCACCGGGGCCTCGAGCCCCGCCACGCCGCCAGGACCAACCGAAAAAACGAACCGACGCGAAAAGCAACCAAATCCGCCCCGAAGTGATTGAAAACATGGAGCCTTGCGCCAAAATCACCTACCAGCGGCCCACGCAAAAAACGCAATCTCCTGGAGTCCCGCCCCCCAATGCCGTAGAATTAAAGCTGAGTGGGCCCGTAGCTCATCTGGATAGAGCACCGACCTTCTAAGTCGGGGGTAGCAGGTTCAAGTCCTGCCGGGCCTACCACTCACTTTTTCTCCGTCAACTCCGACACCGGCCCGTCCGCATCCCGCACCCGCATCACCATCTTCGTCCGGTCCTCCAAATCGCGCAACGGCAGATCCACCACAAATGCCGTCATCCGGTCCACCGTCGTCTTGCTCGCCACCCGCTCCTTACTCGCAAAGCTCGGGTTATACTTCTCCCCTAACTCCGGCACCCCCAAAAACACGTTCTTCGCGTCCGTCTCCGGAATGAACCGCCCCGCCACCGCCTTCCCCCCCGTCGTCACCTCCAACTCCAAATCCTTCACCTGGAACGGATACTGCGACGGGTTCGTCACCCGAAAGTCCAACACCACCACCGACCGCTGCTCATCCAACTTCCCCGTCCGTACCTTCTGAACCTCGCCCTTGAGCCTTACCCGCTGATCCCGGTTCACAAACACACCCCCGCCAAACACCAGCGCCAGCGCCACCAAGGCCACCCCGGCGCAGATCCACAGCGTCTTCGAAGGCATCCGCCGCTCTACCCCCGCTTCTCGGCGATCCGCAGCATCTCGATCATCGATTCATGCGACTTCGCAATCTGCTCCGCCCCAAAGATATGGCACTCTAACCCCACCTGCCCCGCGTACCCGTCACCCTCCAGCGCCGTAAAGATCGGAGCCCAATCAATCCAATCCGTCGCGTAACCCTTCAACACGCTCTTCCCCTTGATCTGCACGTTCCAAAGCTTCGCCTTCGGAATCAGCTTATACCCCTCCGGAAACGGCGTCTCCTTCACGTGCAGCCCGTTCAACGCGTCCCAGTTCACCCCAAAGTTCTTCGACGGAATAGCCTTCATATACGCCGCCAACTCCGCGCAGCTCGCCACGTTACAAGCCACCTCGTTCTCCAGCGTCAACCGGATCCCTTCCTTCTCTGAGATCTTCACGAGCGGCCCCAACACGTCCACAATCCGCTGCATGTCCTTCCCCGGATCCACCGTCCGCAGGAACGCAAACACCCGCACCTTATCCGTCCCCAAAGCCTGCGCCGCCCGAATCGACTTCATCAGGTCCGCTTCCCGCCGGTCAAACGCCAGCTGATCCTTCGCCAACCGCGTCGTCCGCTGCTCCGGCGTCTCCGTCCGCGGCTTCTGCGGCTCGGTCCCGGGGAGCAAAAACTTGCACTGGCCCGAGTTGAAAAACGACACCCTCACCCCGCCGTCTTTGAACTCTTTGGCGGCCTGCTTCAACTCCTCCGCCGTCATGTCCGCGTAGTGCTTCTTCGCCCCCGGCACCGCCCGCACTTCGAGCCATTTCAGCCCGTGTTTATGGGCAAACGCAATCCCTTCCGCCGGCGTCTTGCCGCTCTCGTCCGTAACGCTGCTCAGCCGGTTACGGTCAATCTTTGTGGTCTTCGCCCCTAACGAAAAGGGCAGTAGCAGAGAGGCTCCAAGAAGCTCGCGACGGTTCATGAGCCCCAGTGTATCTCACCTAGTCCCCCATCAACTTGCCATACGCCGACAGCCCCGGATAATTGTCGCAAATCGCCTTCACCGCCGCCGTCAACGGGATCGCCAACACGAGCCCAATCCCCCCCCACAAAAAGCCCCAGAACATCAGCGCCCCCGTCACCACCCGCGGATTCAAATGCACCCGCGACCCCACCAGCTTCGGGTACAGCAGGTTCAGCGCCATCAGGTGGAAAAACGCCACCGTCGTCCCAATCACGATGTACGCCGTCAGGTTGTCATAGATCGCCAGAGCCGAGAAGAACGGAGGCAAAATCGCCAGCGGCAACCCAATATAGGGGATCAACGACAGGAACCCGCTCAACGGCCCCACCAGCAGCCAATACGGCACCTTCACCACCCAAAAGAACACCGTGCTCAACACCGCCAGCACCAGCCCCAGCAGGAAATTGCCCACCACATACGCCCGCGTCATCTGCGCAATCCCGTCCAGCGTCCCCGCCGCAATACCGCGCGACTCCCCGCTAAACACCCGCAGAAAGTTGTAGACGAAATGGTCCCGCCAGGCCAGCATGAAGTACACCAGAAAAGGCACAAACGACACCATCAGCGCAATGTCATAAAACTGCCGCCAGTTCGAATACAGGTACTCCACAATCGGCGATCGCTCCGGCCGAATCCGGACCTCCTGCACCGCCGGCGGCAGCAATGGCGCCATCGGCGGATCCGTCGCCCGCTTCCGCCGCAGCTTCTGCTCGGCGAACTGCTTCTCCTGCTCCCGCCGCTGCGCCTCCATCTCCCGCACCCGCTTCGGCGCCATCATGTCGTTCATCGTCTTCTCAGCCGACTCCACCTCAATCAGCACCTTATCGCTCAGGTCGTTCATCCGCTTCGTATACGCCGGCAACTCATCCCACAACCCCTGCGCCTGCGAGTACGTCAACAACGCCCCCAGGTACAGAAGCAGCAACGCCAGGCTGCAAACCAGGAAGCTCGCAAACCCCCGCGGCAACTTCAGCCGCATGAAGAACTCCACCACCGGATCCAGGATAAACGCAATGAAAATCCCCACCAAAAGGGTCACAATAAACAGCCGCCCCAGGTAGAGCAACGCGCACACCACCCCCAACGTGAACAACGCGTTCCCCGTCTGGCGTACCTTCAAAGTCGTAAATGTGGCAGGATCTTGAATCGACAACGGACAATCCCCGATAATCCGTTAATCTAACATGTAGATGCGTATCTTGGCTCTCGATTATGGTCGCCGCCGTATTGGCGTAGCTCTCAGCGACCCCCTCGGCATCATGGCGCACGGCCAGGAGACGCTCGAACGCGTCAACATCCGTACCGACATGCTCACCCTCAAAACCCTCATCGCCGACCAGGGCGTCGGCCAAATCGTCGTCGGCCTGCCCCTCCACATGAGCGGCCAGGAATCGGAACTCTCCCGCGAATCCCGGGCCTTCGCCCTCCGCCTCTCTGAAGAATCCGGCGTCCCCTTCCTCATGTGGGACGAACGCATGTCCTCCATCGAAGCCAACCGCTACCTCGCCGAATCCGGTCGCAACAAAGGCAAACGCGGCAACGTCGACCGCATGGCCGCCGAACTCATCCTCAACAGCTACCTCGGAGCCCTGGGATGAAAAAACTCCGCTGGCTCGTCCCCCTCGTCCTGCTCATCGCCGCCGGCCTCATCGGCTCGCTCTTCATCCCCAGCCTCGCGCACACGCCAGAGGTCTATACCGACATCGACCGCGGCTCCTCCACCCGCTCCATCGGCGACCAACTCGCCGCCCAGCGCATCGTCAAGTTCGGCTGGCAGATCAGCCTCGCCCGCGTTCTCCAACCCAACCGCAAGCTCCAAGCCGGCGAAATTTGAGTTTCCGACAATTCGAGCGATCGACGAGCACTCAAGTACGGTCTCTTCTCCGCATCCCCGAAGGCTACAACCTCTTCGACATCGCCAAAGCCGTCGGCGAGCAAGGCATCATCGCCGAAGCCGATTTCCTCAAAGCCGCCCGCAATCCCAAGCTCATCAAGGACCTCGCCCCCACCGCCCCGTCTCTCGAAGGCTTCCTCTTCCCCTCCACCTATCGCACCACCCGCTCCACCTCCGCCGAAGCCCTCTGCGCCCTCATGGTCGCCAACTTCCGTCGAGAATGGACCGCCCTCCAACCGAAAGCCCCGGTCCTCGAAACCGTCACCCTCGCCTCCCTCGTCGAAAAAGAAACGTCGATCCCGGCAGAACGCCCCCTCGTCGCCGGCCTCTACGCCAAGCGCCTCTCCATCGGCATGAAGCTCGATGCCGACCCCAGCACCGCCTACGCTGCCCTCCTCCTCGGCGTCTGGCGCGGCACAATTTACCGCTCCGACCTCGATCGCGAGCATCCCTATAACACCTATAAAACCATCGGCCTGCCTCCCGGCCCCATCGCCAACCCCGGCGCTGCCGCACTCAAAGCCGCGCTCCATCCCGCTTCCACCGACGCCCTCTTCTTCGTAGCCCGCGGCGACGGCTCTGGCGGTCACCGCTTCTCCAAGGACGCCGCCGCGCACAACCGCGCGGTCGCCGAATACCGCCGTGGCCAGCAAAAAACAGCCCCTCCACCAGTTGCTCTCAAACCCGGCCCCAAGTCGCATTGACCCCCGTCAATTCGCCGATCTCGCCGCCCAGCTCGCCCCCATCGCGACCTCCTACCTCCGCCATCTCCTCCGCGATTCCGGCGTCCCCCTCGACGCGCTCGTCGAAGGCGTCCGTCAGGACTCCTTCGACCATCTCGCCCGCACCCTCTCCGCCCTCAGCGATTCCTACCCAACCGCTCCTCACCAAGCCCGAGCGCTCGTCCTCGAAGCCAAAGCCCACGCCAAGCTCGCCCTCCGCCGCGATCCCGCCCCCGCCGCCCGTCAGTTGAAAATCGACTGGATGATCCGCTGGCTCGAAAACCCGCCCATCTTCCCCCTCTGGGTCTCGCTCCAAAAACGCGTTACTGAAACTCCACCTGCTGCACCTTGATCACGTCCCCGGTCAACTCGCCGGTCACCTTCGCCTTCAAGTCCTTCTCCCGGGTCAGCTTCTTCAGTTGGCCCAACGTCCGCGCGTTCCCGCCCTCGTCAAACTTCACAAACTTTCCATCCGCCAGCACCAGTCCGTATCCGCCCTTGGCGCAGGTCACCGCGCACTCCCGCGTGTGCGACGCCAGGTCCTTGCCCTTGCACATCACGTCCACCACCGTCCCCGTCCACGTCTCCGCCGCCGCCAAACCAGCCATCGTCAATAAACCGAAGAAGATTTTCATGCCTGAATCATAGCCGATCAGAGTACTAAGCGTCTTCCCCTACTGGCTAATGTTCCCTTTCTTGGCGTCGATAACAGAAACATGCACCCGAACGCATTCTTCAACGTCTATGTACTTATAGCGACCTTTTGCGTCGTGGTCTTCCTGCTCCGCACGTATCGCAAACAAGCCAAAACCCGCCGGGTCCGGCGCATCGAATCCAGACTGATCGGCTGGTAGAAGATTCTTATTGATGCCCGAGCCTCCGGGAGTTTATACTCTTCTTTTCGTGGGTACCTTTCCACAACTCGGAACTCGGCTCTCAGCGCCGAACAAAGATCTCACCGATCCCCTCGCGCCCCGGCGCGAAGCGGCTCTGTTTTACGGCCTCTTTCTCCGTGGCCATTCCATCGATTCCCTCCGTCGCGATATCGACGTTCCCGTTCTGCTCCACAAAAAATGGACCAACGGAAACCAGTACGACGGCAATTTCCGCGACAATTTGCGTCAGCTCTACGACTACCGCAAACAAGTCCTCGCCATCTTCGACGAACTCGTCCTCAACGAACGCGGACGCACCCGGATACAATAGGCAATGCGCTTACCGCTTTACCAAGTGGACGCCTTCACCTCGCGTCTGTTCGGCGGCAATCCCGCCGCCATCTGCCCCCTCGAAAACTGGCTCCCGGACGCGCTGTTGCAATCTATCGCCATCGAGAACAACCTCGCCGAAACAGCGTATTTCGTCAAGGAAGCCGACGGCTACCGCCTCCGCTGGTTCACCCCCGCCGTCGAAGTCGATCTCTGCGGCCACGCGACCCTCGCCGCCGCCCACGTGCTCTTTCATCGCCTCGGCCTCGCCGGCGACTCGGTCACCTTCCAGTCCCGCAGCGGACCGCTCACAGTCACCCGTAGCGCCGATCTCTACACGCTCGACTTCCCTTCCCGACCCCCGCTCCCGCTTCCCGCTGCGGACGCCATCACCGCCGCCCTAGGCGCAGCGCCACAGGCCGTCCTCGCCGCCCGCGACCTGCTTTGCGTCTTCGGCTCAGAGGCCGAAGTCGCCGCCCTCAAGCCCGACATGAAGGCCGTCTCCGCCCTGTCGCACTTCGCCGTCATCGTCACCGCACCCGGCGACCATTGCGATTTCGTCTCCCGCTTCTTCGCCCCGGCGCAGGGCATTGACGAAGATCCCGTCACCGGCTCCGCCCACTGCACGCTTACCCCCTATTGGTCCGAACGCCTCGGAAAAACGCACATGACCGCGCGCCAGATCTCGGCGCGCGGCGGAGATCTGTTGGTCGTTCAAGCCGGCGACCGCGTAAAAATGAGCGGCCACGCCGTTCTTTATTTGGAAGGCTTCGCCAACGTCGCCATATAGTTCCGCCAGCCGCCCAAGTGCGTGATCTCCTGGCCGCCCTCCACCGCGTACGGCTCACACAGGAATCCCTGCACCGTCGAACCATCGGCCAGCGTCAACGTCCCAATCGAAAGCGGAGCCGGAACCAGCCCGACGAAACTGCCGTAGTGCTCGGTCGGCATCGCCCAAACCTCTACCTCGATTCCTGACCCCACCCCGCTGCCCGCCCGTACCAAACCCGGCTTCGGCGGCTTCGTCCCCGGCAACGCATAGAACTTGTAGTGCATCGCCGTCCGCGTCGTCCGCATCAGCTTCGCGCCGCGCTCGGTCAACTGCCCATTCAACGGCATGCCGCTCATATGCGCGCCCACCACGGCCACCACTACGCATCCCGGCGGCACCGGCGACGTCACCATGGGCGGCGTAGCGCTCAGAGCGGCCATCGTACCGCCCAGATGCTTCCCCTGCGACCGATGCAAACGGTCGGCCATCTGCAACAAGCCGGTCTCGCAGAACGCCGGCGCCAAAAGCGTCACCCCAAACGGCAACCCGTTGCCCCGGAACCCGCCAGGCAGCGCCACCGCGCTCAAATCCAGCAGATTCACAAAGTTCGTGTAGTAACCCAGGTTCGTGTTCAGCTTAAACGGATCCGCCTCCACGGCCGCGATCTTGTAGATCGTCCCCGTCGTCGGCAGCAGCATCACGTCCATCTTTTTCCACTCGGCCTCGGTCTTCCGCCGCAGCGCGGCCAGCTTGTATTCGGCCTCAAACCCGGCCTGCGCCGTGTATCGGGTCCCCCCCTGAATAATCTCCCGCACCACCGGGTGCATCGCCGCGGCATTCGTCGTGAGGAAGGATGAAATCGCCGCCGTCCGTTCACTCACCCACGGCCCGGAATACAGCAAATCCGCCGTCTCCCGGAACCCCGCAAAATCGATCTCCACCTTCGTCCCGCCGAGCGATTCCAGCCGCGTTACGCTTCGCCCATACAGCGCCTCGGCCTCGGCATCGCCGAAGAACTGCAACAGCTCTTTCTGCGGCACGCCGAAGCGGAAGCCGCCCACCGCCCAGGGCTGCGCCGCCACCCGCTTGGGCCGCGAGTACGAATCGGTCTCGTCAAAGCCCGCCACCACCTGCAACACCGCCTGCGCGTCCCCACACGTAACCGCAAACACCGTCACGCAGTCGAGCGTCCGGCACGCCGGCACCACCCCGCTCGTCGGCACCATCCCCTTGGTTGCCTTCAGTCCAATCAGGTTGTTGAACGCCGCCGGCACCCGCCCGCTGCCCGCCGTATCCGTCCCCAGCGAAAACGTCACCATCCCCTTGCCCACCGCCACCGCCGACCCCGAACTCGATCCCCCCGAAATATACGTTTCATCAAAGACGCTGCTGCAAGCCCCATAAGGCGACCGCGTCCCCACCAAACCCGTCGCAAACTGGTCCAGATTCGTCTTGCCCAGCAGCACCGCACCGGCGTCCAGCAACCGCTGCACCACGGTCGCTGTTTTCTCCGGACGATTGGCGAACTGCGGACAGCCCGCCGTCGTCACCCATCCAGCCACGTCGATATTGTCTTTCACCGCAAACGGAATGCCGGACAACGGCTTCGCGGCATCGAACTCCGGCACCTCCGCGCCCTCGGCTATCGAGATCCAAACCGGTCGGCCACCGCCCGCCCGCCGCCGCGCTTCCGCAATCACCTGCGCCGGGGTAAACGTCCCGGCCAAGTATCCCGTTCGCAGCGTACTCAGATCAAAGCTCAGTTCATTCAGCATCGGCTGTCTCCTCCACGATTATCAACGCTTGCCCGGCCTGCACAACACCCCCCTTGCTCACGAGCACCTTGCGGACGACGCCGGTCACCGGCGAACAAACCGCCACCTCCATCTTCATCGCTTCCAGAATCACGAGCCGTTCGCCTTCGCTCACCGGCTGCCCGGCCGCGACGTCGACACTCCAAACGCTCGCCGTCGTCGGCGCCCGCAGCGCCCGGCATCCCGGCGGCACCTCCAAGTCGGCCACCGGCGGCGCTTCCTCAAAAACTTCCGGCGCGACCAAGTTTCCCCAACGCTCGCGCTCAGCTTCAAACGCCGCCTGCTGCTTCTGCTTGAACTCGACCGACCCCGGCGGCGGCGGAGTCAACCGGAACGTCGTCGGCTCGATCTTCACCGGGAACCGCCCCAACGGGAAATCCTTCCGATAGTCGAGCAACTCCTCGGCCCCCACCGGATAGAACCGAATCTGGTCGAACCCGCGCAGCAGCCAGGGCTTCCCGGCTTCAAACGCATCGGTCGCCTTGTACGTGTTCCACATCTGAATCGTCCGCCCGACGAACTGGTAGCCGCCCGGACCCTCCATGCCATACACGCACAGATAAGCGCCGCCGATGCCCACCGCATTCTCCGGCGTCCACGTCCGCGCCGGGTTGTCCTTGGTCGTCACCAACCGATGCCGCGGATCGGTCGGGGTCGCCACCGGCGCGCCCAGGTAAACGTCGCCCAAACCGAGCACCAGGTAGCTGGCGTCAAACACGATCCGCTTCACGTCTTCAACCGAATCCAGCCCGTTGATGCGCCGAATGAACTCGATGTTCGAAGGGCACCACGGCGCGTCCGGCCGCACGCTCTGCATATATTTTTGAATCGCCAGCAGCGTCTGCGGGTCCTCCCAACTCAGCGGCAGATGCACGATCCGCGAAGGCACTTCGGTCTCCGTCCGGTCCCCCGCCAACGCCAAAATGTCCAGTAGTTCGGCCCGCGCCAACAACCGGCTATCGTAGTGAACCTGCAGCGTCCGTATGCCCGGAGTGATGTCGATCACCCCCGGCACCTGCCGCTCGGTCAGCCAATGCGCCAGCGCCTGCACGCGGAAGCGCAGTTTCATATCCAACACCGGTTGACCAAACTCTACAAGAAGATACTTATCGCCCGCCGTCCGGTAGAGCGTGTCGCCGACTGACTTCACGATCGCCGCTTCGGTTGTATCCTCGGCGAACAACTCCGGCAGTTTCGTCAACCCCGCCACCGCCCGATCCAACTCCCATTCCAGTTGCACCGCCTGCTGATTCGTCATCCGCTGAAAGCGAACCGTATCGCCGGCCTTCAACTGGCCCATCTTCCACAGTTCGGCCGCCACAATCGTCGCCGGGCAAACGAATCCGCCCAGGCTCGGCCCGTCCGGCCCCAGGATGATCGGCATGTCGCCGGTGAAATCGACGGTGCCGACGGCGTAAGCGTTGTCATGCACGTTCGAAGGGTGAAGCCCGGCTTCGCCGCCGTCCTTCCTCGCCCACTCCGGCTTCGGGCCGATCAGCCGAACGCCGGTCCGATCCGAGTTGTAATGCACCTTCCAATCGGTCGCGAAAAACATCGCGATGTCGGCATCGGTCATGTAGTCCGGCGCGCCATAGGGGCCGTACAAAACGCCGATCTCCCACCGGTTGCCGTACGTCGGAGCGAACGCAAACCCCTCCGCCGCCCCGGCGATCATCCCGTCCACATCGAGCACGTCGCCGGCCCGTAAAACCCGTCCGCCATGCCCACCAAACTTGCCCAAGGCAAACGTCGCCCGGCTGCCCAAATACTCGGGCACATCGAACCCGCCGCGCACCGCCAGATACGCCCGAATCCCCGCGCCAACCACCTGATTCATCCGCAGCGTGGAACCGGCCTTCACGGCAATCGGCTCCCAGCGTGCCACGCGTTTACCGTCGAGCTTGGCTTCCATGTCCGCGCCCGTCAACGCGATCACCGCGTCAGACCGGAACTTCAGCGTCGGGCCGGTCACCGTGCATTCCAACCCCGCCGCATGGCTCGCATTGCCCACCAAACGGTTCGCCAACTGGAACGCCAGCGAATCCATCGGACCCGACGGCGGCACCCCGACCTCCCAATAGCCCAACCGGCCGGGGTAATCCTGAACCGTCGTCTGCGTGCCCCCGTCCAAAACGTCCACGGCCTTCGACAGATAATGGAACGTGTTCAAGTAGCCCGTCGTCATCACGGCATCCGCAAACACAGCGGAACCAACCACCTGCCGCAAATACTCGACATTGGTCGCAATCCCGGCCACCCGGGTCTCGGCCAGCGCCGCCTGCATCTTCGCAATCGCCGCCGGCCGGTTCTCCGCCGTCACGATCACTTTCGCGATCATCGGGTCATAGAACGGCGTCACTTCCGAGCCGCGTTCCACCCACGTTTCGATGCGCGCATCCGCCGGGAAACTCGCCGCCGTCAACCGCCCCGAAGAAGGCCGGAAGCTCTGCCCCGGGTCTTCAGCATACACGCGGACCTGAATCGACGCGCCGCAAATCGCCGGGCGCTTCATCTCCAGTTCGCCCGCCGCCTGCCGCACCATCCACTCCACCAAATCGACGCCCGTAACCTGCTCGGTCACCCCGTGCTCCACCTGCAGTCGCGTGTTCACTTCGAGGAAGTAGAACTCCCGCGTGTCGGCGTCGTAGAGGAACTCCACCGTCCCCGCGTTGGCATAGTTCACCGCCCGGCCCAACCGCTCCGCCGCGCCGAGCAACTCCGCCCGCACGCTCTCGGGCAGGTCCGGCGCCGGGGTCTCCTCCACCACTTTCTGATTCCGCCGCTGCAGCGAACAATCGCGTTCGCCGAGGGCGA
>JAPKZA010000466.1:0-13136 GCA_026394015.1 Acidobacteriota bacterium | reverse complement strand
TCGCCCTTGCCATCGCCAAAAATCTGCACTTCGATGTGCCGCGCCCGGGCCACGAACTTCTCAACGAACATGCCGCCGTCTTTGAAATTGGCCGTGCTCAGCCGCTTGACCGTCTCGTAAGCCGAAGCCAACTCTGAAGCCGCGAGACACACCTGCATCCCGATGCCGCCGCCCCCCGCCGTGCTCTTCAGCATCACCGGAAAACCGATCCGCGAGGCCTCTGCCTCCGCCATCTCGACCGAAGTGACGAGCCCCGAGCCAGGCGCCAACGGCACCGCGTTCGCCGCCGCCAACTCTCGCGCCGTGTGCTTCAATCCGAACGCCCGCAAATGCTCCGGCCCCGGGCCGATAAACACGATTCCGGCTTCCTGACAAGCCTCGGCAAACCCCGCGTTTTCGCTCAAAAAGCCATAGCCTGGATGAATCGCCTCGGCGCCGGTGGCCTTCGCCGCCGCCAGCACTTTCGCCGCGTCCAAGTAGCTCTCGGCCGCCAGCGCCGGACCCAGCAGAACGGCCTCGTCGGCCTGCGCCACGTGCAGCGAGCCCGTATCCGCTTCGGAATAAACCGCCACCGAAGCAATTCCCATCCGCCGCAACGTGCGGATCACGCGGCACGCAATCGCGCCCCGGTTGGCGATCAGTACTTTCTTAAACATCCCAGATCAAAACCTCAACCGGCGTTGGATTGTAAGCGTTACAAGGGTTATTCAGCTGCGGACAGTTTGAGATCAGCACGAGCGTATCCATCTCCGCCCGCATCTCGACGTACTTGCCTGGAGCGCTCACCCCGTCTTCAAACGTCAGCTTGCCGGCGGGCGTCACCGGCACGTTCATGAAGAAATTTACGTTGTGGGTGATGTCGCGCTTTTCGAGCCCCTCGCCCCATTCCAGCGCCAACCGCACGAAAGTCTGCCGACACGCATGCATCGACCGTTTCTCGATCGCGTAGCGCACCATGTTCGACTCCATCGAACACGCCCCGCCGACGGTGTCATGCCGACCGCACGTATCGGCCACAATCGTCATCAGCGTGTGCCCATGAATCGTCTTCAGCGCCGTACCCGTCGTCAGATACAGACTGCCCTGTTCGCGCATCGTGTCGACCGCGCTATAACGGTCGCTGTAGTCGTGCGCATTGAAAAACAAGGTATCCGCCGCCTGGTTGCCTTCCAGGTCGACAATGCGGAACGTCTGCCCCTGTTTCACCTCATGGATCCAGCCGTCCCCGGCCAGCACCGTCTGCCGATAGATCGCCTGCTCCGGCGCGAGTGAACTCTCCACTAAGCTCATAGAAAATACCTCTCGGTCAACGTAAACCCGCGGCCGTTCTCCGGTCGCGATAAGCGGCAAGCGTCGTCGGCGCCCGGTAGCGGAACGCTCTTGATTGCGAGACCCACCGGCTTCGGAGCCCATTCGCTCGCCGGGGCCATCGGATGCGGACACGTGCAGAAGATCATCAGGGTATTCATGTCGCTGCGCAGTTCCACCGTCGAACCCGCTGCCGAATGATCCGGCACATAGCGGAACGCGCCGCTGTCTTCGACCACCACCTTGCTGAACAGGTTCACGCTCGCCGTGAAGTCGCGCTCGTTCATCCCGTACTTGGCCAGCTCCACGGCAATCAGGTCATGGGCGTTCGTATGCCAGCCGTTCCGCAACGTCTGATACGGGCCTTCGCCGTACTGCGCCAGCACGCTGGCCCGGTTCGAAAAGCCAACCAGCGGATCGTGCCAGCCGACGCTATCATGCGTGATCGAAGCCAGCACCCGACCCATGTCGGAATACAGGCAGTGGCCGGTCGTCAAATGCGCCGTATGTTGACACTTCAACGTGTCCGGCATGTTGTAACGCTCGACAAAATTATCAGCGTTGTAGAAGAGCACCGAGACGTTCGCACCGCCCATCGTATCGATCAAACGCACAGCCGTGCCGCGTTTGAAGACGTGGGACCAAATGCTACCGCCAGGCAAGGACTCTTCCCAAAGAACGGACGGATCCGTCGTCATGGGCACACTCCTAAAGTAAGTTGGGATGGAAGAGGGAGGAGGATACAACTAGGGGAGAAAAGAAGGCGGACCGCAACACACATCCATTCGCGTCATGCGCAACATCACCGCGAGGGATACTTCTCCTCGGGTTTGGTTGGCGGCGGCGAGAGGCATGAGCTAAGCATGTCATGCCTCTCGCAAAGCCGCCAACAAAATTACTTCTCGGCTCGATTCAAAAAACTAATCCTCGTCATGCTGCGACGCCAGCGACGTCAACACGTTCATGTCTTCAAGCGTCGTCACGTCGCCCGCCACCGTATTCGAAGTAACAATTTCGCGCAGCAAACGACGCATGATTTTGCCGCTTCGGGTCTTCGGCAGCGAGTCCGTAAACCGAATCTCTTCGGGCCGCGCGAACGCGCCGATCTCGTGCGCCACCCATTGGCGAAGCTCCAAGCCCAGCTTGTCGACGTCGGTCGCGCTCTTCTTCAGGGTTACGAAACAGCAAACCGCCTGCCCCGTAATCTCGTGCGGCTTGCCGACGACGGCCGCTTCGGCCACCGCCGGATGCTTCACGAGCGCCGACTCAATCTCCATCGTGCTGAGCCGGTGGCCGCTGACGTTCATCACGTCGTCCACACGACCGAGCACCCAGAAATAGCCGTCTTTATCCTTGCGCGCCGCATCGCCGGTGAAGTAATAACCGGGGAAGCGGGACCAGTATTGATCCTGATAGCGTTCCGGATCGCCCCAGATCGTCCGCAACATGCTCGGCCACGGCTTCTTCAAAATCAGGAAGCCTTCCCGGCCGTCTTCGACCGGCTTGCCGTGGTTGTCCACGATTTCGGCCACGATTCCTGGCATCGGCATCGTGCCCGATCCCGGCTTCAACGGCGTCGCGCCGGGCATCGGCGAAATCAACATCGCACCGGTTTCGGTCTGCCACCAGGTATCGACGATCGGGCAGCGGCTGCCGCCGATGACTCGGTAATACCAATCCCAAGCGGCGGGATTAATGGGTTCACCCACCGAGCCGAGCAAGCGCAGCGACGTCAGATCGTGCCGCTCCGGCCAGTGATCGCCCTGACGGATCAACGCGCGGATCGCCGTCGGCGAGGTGTAGAGCACCGAAATCTTGTACTTATCGATCAGTCGCCACCAACGGTCAAACGCCGGGGTATCCGGCGCGCCTTCGTACATGAACGTCGTCGCGCCCACCGCCAGCGGCCCATAGACGACGTAGCTATGCCCCGTCACCCAACCGACGTCGGCCGTGCACCAATACGTGTCGTGCTCCTTCAAATCGAGCACCCACTTCGTCGTCATCGCCGACTGCAGCAGGTAGCCGGCCGAGGTGTGCAGAATGCCCTTCGGTTTGCCGGTCGTGCCGGACGTATACAGCACGAACAGCGGATGCTCGCTATCAAGTTCGACGGCCGCCACGTTCTCGTTGGCGGATTCATCGAGCACGTGCCACCAATGGTCGCGACCCTTCTCCATCTTCACTTCTGAACCCGTCCGTTGATACACCACGGTATGGCGCACGGTCGGACACTCGCGCAGCGCCTCATCGACGGCGTCCTTCAGCCGGATCTCCTTGCCGCGGCGCCAACCGCCGTCGGTCGTGATCACGACGCTGGCTTCCAAATCCTGAATGCGCGCCTTCAGCGCCTCGGCCGAGAAGCCGCCGAAAACCACTGAGTGCGGAATGCCGAGCCGGGCGCAACCCAGCATCGCGATCGCCGCTTCGGGGATCATCGGCATGTAGATCACGGCTCGGTCGCCCGTCTTCATCCCGAGTTCGAGCAGCGAACTCGCAAAGCGCGTCACGAGCCGCTGGAGTTCGCGATAGGTGATGGTCCGCTGGTCGCCCGGCTCGCCTTCGAAAATAATCGCGGCCTTGTTCCCGCGGCCGCCCATTGCATGGCGGTCCACGCAGTTGTAGCAAACGTTTAGCTTGCCGCCCACGAACCATTTGGCGAACGGCGGGTTCCAGTCGAGCGGCTTTTCAAAGCGTTGGAACCAGTGCAGCTCCTGCTCGGCCAACTGGCCCCAAAACTCCTCTGTCGAGTCCACTGAGCGAGCGTACATCTCGCGATAAGCGTCCATGCCACTCACATTCGCCTGCCGGACAAACTCATCGGACGGCGGCACCAGCGTGGGTAGCGATACATGTTTAGCGTCTTGCGTCATTCAGGCGATTCTATCAACCGCGATATCATGGTGTCTCGTTCCACTCTTATGTCAGCTCTCGAACCCATCCAACAACAAGCCCTCGTCGACCGCTTGATGTCCGCCTGTGGCGGCCAGTACTCCCCCGAAACCCGGCGCAAATTCTTCATCACCGGACCCCAATGGGCCGCCGCTTACGAAGGGAATTCGCTGTTCCAAGACAAGACCCGGCCGACCATCGGCTTCGAACGAATCATCGAAGAATATTCGAAAATCGGCATCGGCTACTGGTGCACCCACGACACCGACGTTATCCCCACCGCCGGCCTCGGCCATGCCCAGCAGGATGAGATTGTCGGCCGCATCGGCGAGGCGCTAAAGCGGAACGACATGAAATGTTCGATGGTCACCACCGAGACGTTTCATAATCCGGTTTGGGCCGCCAGCTCCGCTCCGGAAGCCTCCCAGATTCGCGACTACGCCGCCTGGCGCGTTTCGAACACCGTCAAGATCGGCCACGAACTCGGCGCTCAATTCGCCGTCTACTGGCCCGGCTCGCTCGGCTACTGGATTCAAGGCGCCATCGACGAAACCCAAACGCTGCAGTGGTACGCCGATACGCTCAACGCCGCCTGCGAAGCCGACATTGACCTGGCTAAAAAATTCGGCCGCCCCACGCTGAAGCACTGCATGGAGGCCAAACCCTTCGAGCCCGTCGCCGAAATCCTGCTGCCGACGAGCGACGCCATGATGGCGTTCATCTTCTCCGGCAAGCTGAAGTATCCGGCGATGGTCGGGCTGAACCCGGAATATCTGCACGAGCGCATGTGGGGCACCGCCGTCCGCGCCGCCCTCGCCCGCATGCTGTTTGCCAATAAACTCTGGCATTTCGACATCAACGACGGCTACTCGCTCAAGCACGACGTCGATATCGCCGTCGGCCTGATCAACCCGTTCGACTGGCTCAGCGTGCTGGTCCTGCTCCGCAGCCACGGCTTTAACGGCCCGTTCAATTTAGACTACAAGCCGCCCCGGTCGACGAGCCAGCACGGCGTTTTTGCCGTCAGCTTCCCGACCGCCGTTGACCGCTTCATCGCCCTGTGGGAGATGGCCGGCGAGGTGCTCACCGACCCGATCATCAAGGAAGCCACCGAGGCCCTGAAGACCGCCGGCCCCCGCGTCGCCGACCCGCTCGACGCCGCCGGTATGTTCGCCG
The DNA here is from genome assembly GCA_026394015.1 of Acidobacteriota bacterium. Lineage (GTDB taxonomy): Bacteria > Acidobacteriota > Terriglobia > Bryobacterales > Bryobacteraceae. Next base: position 7,760 of record JAPKZA010000466.1, on the reverse strand, counting down.
CCAACCGGGAGCTCTGGAGCCTCCATGAACTCATCGGCCACCGACTCTTCCAAATCCTGATCGGCCAGAACAAGGGCCGTAGCTTCTCCGTCTAACCCGCCTATGCCGGCGGCGCTCATCATCGCGTTGATCGCCGCCGCCATTGGTATCAGTGTGCCCTACAGCCTGCTGCGCTTCCATCTTCGCCTCCGCTTCCGCGACTCCGAAGAAGGCAACCCGTTCCTGCCCGACCGCGCCCTCTACGACCGCTGCCGCCGCCTCATCCCCACCGATCGGACCTTCCGCCGCTGGCGCGTCTTCTACTGGCTCATCTGGGCTGCCAACGCGGTTTTCGTGGTCGCCGTGATCGTCGGGGCGATCACGCTGGTTTACTTCCGCTGGCGCGCCTGAAGCTCGCAAGCCTTTTCATGGTCGGTCGACGACAACTTGCCCACGCACTCCAGCCGCCCCACCCCGCTCTTGTGCGCCAACACCGGGTTCCCGGCATCGTTTTGCAAGAACCAGAGGATGTGATCGACGCGCGCCGCCAGCGCCGTCGCCTCGCCCGCCGTCGACCCGTTTTCGGTGTACCAGGCCAAGAGCTGAATCCGCACCGGCGCATCGTCGGGGTTCGTCTTCAGCCGCTGCTCCAACCGCTGCAGCGGATTGGCCGAAAGGTTCCGCCCCTGCTCCAGCAGCCGATCCACTTCTGCCAACGTCATCACCGCAAAAAGGAGCATTCCCAGCATGCCTCCATTCTGACGTACAATCCGTCATGCTCGCTCTGCTCCTGCTCTTCGCCGACCTCACGCTGATTAAGAACGACAAGCTCGAACTCTCGGTGCAAAACCCCGGGGGTGCGTTCACCAAACTCCGCCTGCTCGCCGACCCCGACCAGACCAACCCCATGTGGAAGGGCAACGGCAACTACGTCGGCCACTTCCTTTGCGTCGATGGCTTCGGCCCCACCTCGGCGCAGGAGCAAGCCGCCGGGCTACCCGGCCACGGCGAAGCGGTCCGCCAGTCGTGGACGCAGACGGCGCCCGGCACCTTCGAAACCCGTCTGCCGCTGCTGCACGAAAAGGTCACCCGCCGCATTGAACTGCTGCCGGGGGAACAGGTGATCACCGTCGAAACCACCGTCGAAAACGAACTCGCCTTCGACCGGCCCATCAACTGGGCCGAACACGCCACCGTCGGCGCGCCGTTTCTTACGCCCGGCAAAACCGTCGTCGACGCCTCGGTCGGCCGCTGCATGACCCGTCCGGACGCCAAGGGCGGCCCCAAGGCGACGATCGCCGTCGGCCAGGAGTTCACGTACCCGAACGTCCCGCTGCTGAAGGGCGGCACCCGCAGCCTCCGCGCCGTGCCCGCGGGCGCCGACTCGCTTGACCACATCGGCTGCACAATTGACCCGCAACGGACGCACGGCTTCGTCACCGCCATTCACCTCGAAAAGCGGCTCGTGTTCGGCTACTACTTCCCACGCGCCGATTACCCCTGGCTCCAGGAGTGGCTCAACTTTCCGGCCTCCGGCCAACTCTCGCGCGGCCTCGAATTCGGCACCCAGCCTTTTGACGTTTCCCGTCGCGAAGCGATCACGTTGAACAAGCTCTTCGATACCCCCACGTACCGCTGGCTGCCGGCCAAATCGAAGATCTCGGCGAAGTTTGTCCTGTTCTACGCCGCCGTCCCGCCGGGCTTCGATAAGGTCGACGACGTCCGCCACGAGGCCGGCCAATTGGTGCTTTGGAACGAAGCCACCAACCAGACCGTCCGCCTCACCGCTCAAAAAACACCTTAGTCGCTTTTTCCCATTTTCCTGATTTCAAAGAAAACTATCGTCCTGTAGACTCGGGCCAAGTACTAGTGGAGGTCCCTGTGCGAAAGACTATCTTTGCCTTCCTCGTTTGTGTCGTCGCCGCGTCCGCGGCCAAGCGCCACCTTGCCACCAGCGCCGACGGGGCGCCGGGGTTGATTCTGCAGCAGATCTCACAGGAGCCCGAAGGGCCCCGCCGCCTGCTGTACCTGGAAATGTTTATGGAACGGTTCCCGCAGCACGAATCGTTCACGTGGGCGCTCGGTGAAGCGCAGCCGATCTACTTAGCCGCAAAAGATTTCGATAAGGTCATCCGCGCCGCGGAGGTACTGCTGAAAGCCGATCCGGAAGACATCTACGCCGCGCAAAACGCGCTGAAGGCCGCGGAGGCCAAAGGCGACCGGGCCCTGCTCCGCACTTGGGCTGAAAACGCCGCGCGCTCGGCTCGTTTGATCCGCCTGGCGCCGCCCTCGGAGGCCACCGAATACGCCCGCCAATGCGAGCTTTACGCCGAGTACATCCTCTACGCCCCGGCGCTCCAATCGGCTGACCCCAAGCTGCTCAGCTCGACCGCCAACCAGCTCGAAAAAGAGAACGCCACCTCCCCCTACCTCCCCCAACTCCGGCAACATCGGCAAAACGCTCGCCTACGCCGAAGCCGTGCTCCGCGCCAATCCCAACCAACAGGAGATGCTCCTGTTTCTCGCTTCGCACTACTACGACGGTCTGAAGGACAAGGGCAAGGCGATGATGTACTCGAAACGGCTCGTCGATCCGCAAACCAAGGCAGATCCGGCGAAGGCAGCCTTGGGCCATGTGATCCTCGGCATTATCGCCTCGCAGGAAGGGCGGTATCCGGACGCCGACTCCCATCTCCGCGCCGCGCTCCCGATGATGGAACAGCATCCCGCCCTGAAGGGCGAGGCGCTGTATCATCTCGGCTTGGTCAACTACCAGATTGGCGATCCGCAACAGGACATGAACCGGATCCAGGCAGCGTACAAGTTCCACGCGCAGAGCGCTTCGGTCAACGGCCCGTTTCAAAACTTAGCCGCCAGCAGCGCGGCCGGGATTCGCAGCCAATACCACCTGAAGTAGGTTAGTGCCCGCCCGCCGCTTCCCTCGGAATCGCCGGGGCGATCGCCGTCGGGCTGATGTTGACGAGCATCTGCTCCTTCCGGTAAATCAGCGTTGACGTGTTGAAGCTGGCGATTTCAAAATCGTGCCCGTGCGTAATCGCATCGGTCGGGCAGGCTTCCACGCAAAACCCGCAAAAGATGCAGCGGCTGTAGTCGATATTGTAGACGCTGGCGTAGCGCTCGCCACCGCTCATCCGCGTCTGCTCGGTGTTCTCAGCCGCCTCAATGTAAATGCAGTTGGCCGGGCAGGCAGCGGCGCATAAAAAACACGCCACGCACTTCTCCAGGCCCGCTTCGTCGCGCTGCAGCACATGCACGCCCCGGTACCGTTCCTGGAATTTCGCCGGAGCGTCCGGATAGTCCTCGGTCACCGTCGGAGACATCATCTCCTTCAAGGTCACCGTCATGCCCTTGGCGATTGCCGCCGCGGAACCTAAAATCTCGGAGATCGTCGTTGCCATCTTCTTCCAGGTTACCCTTCGCTCTTGTGCTGCTGCAAGAACGAAAGAATATCGAACTTCTTGATCTCGCGATCCGGGAAGAAACTATTCACCGCCGACTGCTCTTCATTGAAGACTTCGAACACCATTTCCAGCCGCGTCAGCACGATCAATTCAATACTTCGTCGCGACAGGTTCAACAGCTTCATCGTGCCGCCGGCGCGCCGCGCGGTGGAAAAACACATCACCAACGCACCCAGGCCGGAGGAGTCGATATAGGTCACCCCTCCCAGGTTCAGAATCAATTGGATCGATCCCGCGGCCACCAACTGGCTCAGCCGCTCCCGCACCGCACCCGTCGATTCGCCGGCCACCAACTGACCCGTGCAATCTACGATGACGATCCCTTCTCGCTCTCTTTCTACAATCTGCATTATCCTCGCCTATCTTCAGTAGCCACCCCGGCCAACGCCGGCGACTCCGCCGCGGAACTCGGACTCGTCGGCAGCAACACGCGAAACGTCGTGCCCTTGTTGAGTTCGCTCTCCACTTCAATCTTGCCATGATGCGCACGAACGATCCAGGAAACAAAGCTCAAGCCTAAACCGAGCCCCTTATCCGGGTCCCCGCCCGGCACTTTGTACAGCCGTTCGAAAATATGCGGCAAACTCGCCGCCGGAATTCCCTGCCCCGTATCGGACACGCACAACTCCACCTGATCTCCAGACTCGGTCACTAGGGTGCGCAGCGTCAGGTGCACCCGCCCGCCCGGCGGCGTATACTTCACCGCGTTCGAAAGCAAATTCGAAAGCAAGCGCTCCACTTGCACCCGGTCGGCGTCCATCCATATCTCGTCGGGCAACTCGGCGTCCAAGGTCAACTCGGCGCCCTCGGCCGGAATCTGAAACTGGTCGACGATATCGAGCACCGTCTCGGTTAGATTCAGCCGCAGAAATTTCAACGTCAGTTGGCCCGCCTCGGACTGCGAAAGCAGCAGCAGCGCGCGCGTGATGCTCGATAGCCGGTCGACGTCCTGCAACGCATTCACAATCGCGTCCCGATACTGGTCGGCCGTTTTGGCCGTAAACAGAGCGACTTCCAACTGCCCCCGAATCGAAGTCAAGGGTGTGCGCAACTCATGCGACACATCGGTGCTGAACCGCCGGACCTGATCAAAACTCTCCGTCAATCGATCCATCATTTTGTTGAAAGCGTCAATCAGCCGATCCAACTCATCATCGGTATTCCGTCCGGGGATGCGGACGTGCAACGTCGAACCGCTCACCGCCTCCGCCGTCGCCGCCACCTGGTTCACCGGTTCCAAGCCTCGCCCGGCCATGAACCAGCCGAGAAACACCATCAGCCCAATCAACAGCGGCAGCACGCTAAAATAGTTGGTGACAAACAAGTCCGGCAGCGTCTGGTTGTCCGCCAGCGTTCTTCCCACCACCAACAAATAGGGTTGATTCGCCGAACGGATGATCCCGTAGCGCAGCAAAAGCTTTTGCCCCTTGCCCTCGGTCTTCAGCTTCCATTGCGGCATCGGCTGCGCGAGAATCGATTGGATCTCCGCCGGGGTTTCCACGCCGAACGCCCGATATCCGTTCGATACTTCCAGCACCGATCCTTCCCGGTCGGAGATCAAAATCAACTTCCGCAGCCGCTCGACGTGCGAGGCATCGTCAAACTCCCGCGGATCGAAGGTCCAGTTCGCCTGGCCCCGCTCAATCCGCAGAAACCCGCGCACCGCCCGCCACTCCTCTTCGATCAACTCCCGCGTTCGAGCCTCGATCAAATTCTCCAGACTCACGCGGAAGTACAGGCCAATCCCTACCAGCAGCAGGGCAAAAATGCCGACGTAACTCATGGTCAGTCGGAACCGGAGTCCCCGGGTGGTCTTTCTGATCCTCAGCAGCAGCGTCTGCAGCACGCGCTATTCCTGTTCGGTGTTTTTACCCGGCACATCGATCACGTAACCAATGCCGCGCACGGTATGAATCAGCCGCACCGGATACTTGTCGTCAATCTTGCTCCGCAGGTGCCTGATGTAGACGTCGACAATGTTCGTCAGGCCGTCGTAGTCCATGTCCCAGACATGCTCGACGATCATCGTCCGACTCAGCGGCCGCCCCCGGTTCCGCATCAGGTATTCGAGAATACTGAACTCTTTGGGCGCCAATTCGATGTTTTCGCCCGCCCGCGTCACCTTGCGGCGAATGCAGTCCAGCGTCAGGTCACCCACTTGCAGCCGGTCTTGGAGCGGCGCCCCGCGGCGCAACAACGCCCGCACGCGCGCCAAAAACTCGACGAAGGCAAACGGCTTGCTGATGTAGTCATCAGCCCCCAACTCCAGGCCCTTCACTCGGTCATCGACGTTGCTCCGCGCACTGAGAATCAATACCGCCGGGCTTACCTTCCGGTTCCGGATCTTCTCCAGAACCTTCAGCCCGTCCATATCGGGCAGGTTCAAGTCGAGCACGATCAAGTCGTGTTCCAAGCCGTGGATCGCTTCGAGCGCGGCGGTGCCGTCATGCGTCAAGGTAACCGCATAGCCGGCGCTTTCGAGTCCGCGCCCAATGAAATCCGCAATGCGTTTCTCGTCTTCGACGACGAGAATTCGTGTAGTGTCCATGTTCGATTCTTTACCCCAGGCTCTGGGATCGTAGCATACATTATTCTACGCTCCGCTGTCCTCCACCCCTAACGAAGCTTCACCAATCTCCAAAGGCAGCGCGGTTTCGAGGGCAATCGCCCACTCCGTCTTCACCGCCGCATGGGCCAGACCTTCCGGATGCAGCGTGAGAGAGCCGACCTCGACGCCCGTTCCGCCGGAGAGATGATAGACCGCCTCCTCGCACGCAACCCGCCCGAGAAAGTGCGTCTCCTCCGGCCGCGAGCCCAGGGATCGGATCGCAAATCCGTTGGCGGCAAACCGCGCCCCATCCTGCACGCCCACCGCCCAGGGATAGCAATACCCGTCCCATCCAACGACGTCGAACGGGTGATGGTCCAGCACCACTTCGTGCAGCCAGTTATCCTTCTTCACAACCACCGCGAACTCGCCCAACTCGTCGTGCACCGGCAGCGCGCGCGGTCGCCGAATGTTTCGTTCCGTAAACGGCGCGTCCTCGTTCAACTGCCCGTTTTCACCCCGATACCGCGACGGAATCCCGACCGCGCCCCGGCTTTCAAAAACCAGAAAACGATGCCGCGTGGGGTCCATCCGCAACCGGTGGATGATCCCCCGCGGAATCACCACGTAGTCGCCCGCCTTGTAAGCCAACTCGCCCATCTGCGACTCCACCGTCCCGGCGCCCTCGGCCACGTAGAGCACCTCATCGGCCTGGGCATTTCGATAGAATCCGCTTTTGTGCGGCGTCCACGTCAGCACGGCGATATCGGCGTTGAACAGCAGCGGCACCCGGTCCGCCGCGGCCAGCCGATGGGTCCGAAAGTGCCGGTCCCGCAGCGGCCGCGGATCCTGCTTCTTCCAGCGCAGTTCGACGGCCTGTCGGCTCGATAGCACCCGCGTCGGAACATGCACGTGATAAAGCAGCGAGGAAGCGTCAGCCGTGCCAAAGAGCTCCTCGGCATACATTCCCCCGTCGGCCTTGGGAAACGGCGAATGACGGTTCCGGGGCACCTGCCCGAGTTGATGATAAATCGGCATCTATTGAAACTCCTTAAGGACCTGCGGATTCTCTAAGTTACTCACGTCGCCCAACGGTTCGCCCAACCGCGCGGATCGCACCAGCCGACGCATCACTTTCCCGTTGCGCGTCTTCGGCAACGCGGACACAAAATGAACCTCTCGCGGTCGCAGCGGCTTACCCAACTCGCGAGCCACCAACGCCTGCACCTCGGCCGCGGTCACCTCGCCCCGCCGCACACAGTACACAATTAGCGCGCTGCCCTTCTGCTCGTCCGGCACCCCAATCGCCGCCGCTTCGCTCACCGCCGGGTGACTCGTCACGATCGTCTCCACCTCGGCCGGACCCACGCGCTTGCCCGCGATCTTGATCGTATCGTCGCTCCGGCCGTGAATGAACCAAAAGCCGTCGGCGTCCCGTTCGGCGAAATCGCCGTGCCGCCACAAGCCCGGAAACGTCGACCAGTAGGTCTCCAGATACCGCTCCGGATCCTTGTAAAAGCCCCGCGCCATGCCGATCCACGGCTGTCGGATCACTAGTTCGCCGACGCCCTCGCGGAGACTCTCGCCCCGCTCGTCGACGACGTCGACCGCGATGCCCGGACACGGCGCCGAGAACGCGCACGGCTTCACTGGCAGCAGCGGATTCGAGCACAAAATGCCGCCGGAGATCTCGGTCCCGCCCGAATAGCTGATGATCGGCAAACGACCGCCGCCCACCTTCTCAAACAGCC
>JAPKZA010000488.1 GCA_026394015.1 Acidobacteriota bacterium | reverse complement strand
GCTCCTTCTTCAGGCGGTCAATAAACCGCTTCCCCTTCGGCCCCGCAAACTCATAGGCATGGTTGTGATAGTACAGCTCAATGCCGCCTTTCTCGCAGAGATCGGCCGCTCGCTCATACTTCGCTATTCCGCTTTCCCGCTCGCCCGGTAGCAACATACTTGTCCCGATCCGCTTCACTCCGTGCATCACGGCCAACTCGATCATCTCTTCGATGCGCGGCCGCGGCGCATTGGCCGCCGGGGCCGGCATGGAGAACTTGGCCGCCATGGCCGTCGAAAACTCCCGCCACTCGTCCCAGTTCCCGGTGACCACAGGAGTCTCGATCATCATGTGGACCGGTCGCAGTCCCGCATTCTGGATCATCTCGGCGTGCTGGAGCAGGTGGACGGGCCGGACTTCGATGATCTGGATTCCGGCCTTGGCTAAGCCCTGGTAGGTGGCGGCCGGCGCCTTCGCGAGCGGCCCCCGGACCGTGTACAGGTTCAATCCAATCTGATGCGGGAAGGGAATCGCGAACGCGGTGGCTCCCAGCCCGCCCAAAACACTCCGGCGAGAAATCATAAGTCTTTATCCATATCACGAATGGGGCGCTCGATACTCCGCCCACACGAAAAATCGCAGGCTCCGCCGGTAAGCGGGGCCTGCATTAGACCGCGAACACTTGGGGACTAGCGGAAGTTGGCCGTCGCCGTTAGGTCGGCGTTCATCGCGAGCGCACAGGTGAGAGCCGTACCGGAGCAGGCTCCCGTCCAGCCGACGAAGGGAGTGCCCGCAGCAGGTACCGCCGTCAAGGTAACCAGTGCGCCTGCATTGAAGGTGGTGAGCGCAGGGTTCGAGGTGACCGTCCCTTTGCCGTTTGCTTTCACCACGAGCCGGTAGGTCGCGGTGGGAGGGGGGGCGACGACGGTGCCACTGAAGTTTGCGGTGACCGCCGTGTCGGCGTTGATCGTCACGTTACAAGTCAGCGCGGTGCCGCTGCAAGCTCCGGCCCAACCCGAGAGGGTGTTGCCGGCGGCCGGGGTGGCCGTCAGAGTCACCGCCGTGCCCTGGATGAAGCTGGTGCCCGGCGGATTGCTGCTCACCGCGCCCAGCCCAGTGGTCCGGACCGTCAGCTTAAACGGAAGGAGGAAGGTCGCGGTCGTCGTAAAGTCGGAATCTACGGTGCTCGTGCAGATCAGGCTCAGGCCGGAACAACCACCGGACCAGCCAGCGAAGATTCCTTTTCCTGCTTTCGCGGTCAAGGTGGTCACGGCGTGCGGCAGAACCGTCTCGCTACAAGTCGTAGTCGGGCAGCGAATCGTTCCGGTGGACGAGGAGACCTGACCGTCGCCGACGACAGTGGCCACGACGGAATACTGCAGCGGTACGTTCAGGTTGGCCGCCGCGTTCTGCGCTCCGATGAAGTCGCCCAACTCGCCCGGTCCCGGGGCGTTACAGAGCACATCAGCGCAGAGAGCCTGGCCAGTGATGGGGTCAATGGGGCCGGTGTACTTGTAAAACTCGAAACGCCGGACGACCGCGTGAGAGCCGTTGGCCAAGCCGCCGCGCTTCTGCTTGCGCCGGTTGTTGCTGCCGAGTTCGGTCTGCATGAGGTCCCACGCGGTTTCCAAATGGGCCTCATCTTGCGGAACGGCTGGATTGTCGGCGATGAGTTCGTCGAGGTTCACCTCGCGGACGTTCTCGGTCTTGTAGGTCTTCATCCATTGCGCGCTGCCGAACAACTTGGCGGGGGGCGGGGGTACGGGCGGGTCGACATCGGCCACGACGACGGCCGGAAGCCCGGGCTTCGCCGGAGGCTGTACGGACCAGATGGGAGCGGGAATGGCTACCTGCGAACCGTAGGTGGTCAGCTGGCCGGGGTTCAGCGGGTCGGCCACCAACCAGTGATAAACGATTTTGGAGGCATTGCCCACGGTCGTCAGTCCGAAGTGTTCACAACCGCTGGTGGAATAGCCGAAGGTGCCAATGACGCACTGATGGCCGGTCATGACGGTGGGGTTCAGCGCCATCGGGGTACCCGTGACGAAGGTCTGCGTGGCCGGGTCGTAGGCGGACATCCAGCGGACAAAGACTCCGCCGCCGTTAGGAAAGGGCACCACTTTGGGCATGCCGTAGCGGTTCCAGTTGTAGTAGCTGTTGACGCCAGAGACGCCGTGGAATTCGATCTCGAACCCGTAGACGTTGCCACCGGTATCGTTGACAACATCGAAGTTCGACAGAGTGCCGTACAGCGACACGGTTTGCGCTTGGAGCGCAAGGGGTGCCGCGATCAGCGCAAGTAATGCTGCCGGGGCGAACGTCCCGAACAGCCGATAAAACAAAATTGATTTCATGTGTCGTAGTCTCTTTTTGATGAAGCTTGGCGACCCTTCACCCTGCGCAAGGTGAAGGGGTTCGCTGTTGGATGAGACACGGCAAAACAGCCACCGGAACAGACTTTCAGGCGAAGGGGCTAGATACTTTGAAAGACGGGCCGGGCTTGCGACTATGCGAAGGCGATCGATTGGGCGGTCCGTTCCGGTAACCGTCGCGAACAGGGCGAGGCGAAGCTCTGGCGGGAACAGAAATTGTGAAGATTCGAGTTAGACCGCGGTGAGGAGGCCGGAGCGGAGGGCGGTGACGATGTCGCCGTCGGTTTCAAAGGCGAGGGCGTGGAGTTTGGAGCGGACGAGGAGGACGTGGCCGCGGGGGTCGTAGGAGTGGGGGCGGGATTCGATCCGCTTCTTGAAGATCTCGCGGATTTCCGATTCGAGGCTGCCGACGCGGGCTCCGCCTACCGTGCGCCAGCGGCCGCCCGCGACGTCGATGCGGGCGAGTTTGCCATCGATGAGGACGAGGCCGAGATGGGGATCGCCCCAGGTGGCATAGACGCCGGAATCGTGGCTTTCGATGCGCAGGGCGGGGCCGAGGATTTTGCGCAGGGCGGGTTCGGCCATGCCGATGCGCAAGGGGCCTACGCCGTCGAAGCGGATCTTCTGGCGCGGGGAGGGGAGGCGGGCTAGAGCGGGGGAAGCGCCGAGGAGACTGCAGAGCAGGAGACGGCGCGTCATGAGCGGATCAGGCCTTTTCGGCGACCCACATGCCGGGACGCTCCGGGCGGATCTGGACGCCTTTGCCTTTCCAGGAGTTCATTTCGGCGGGGACGCGGATGGCTCCGTCCTTGTCGACGGCGACGCGGCGGGAGATGACGCGGATGGGGAGGGGGAGATCGCGTTCGCCTTCCTTCGTAACGAGCCAGACGCCGCCGCCGGAACGGGGGGCGACGATGACGCTATACAACCCTTTGGCTTCCATGGCGCCGGGCAGGGGAAGGCGTCCTTGCAGGTCAATCTGCGACTTCACTGAAATTAGCATGTCGTTCCTTTCCGTTGTAGCATCTTCAATACTATGGCAACTCACCCTATTGATTGGAGCTATCACCGCCCTGGTTGAAAAACTTGCGGCAAAACGCAGGAGTTTCTTGCGGAAAGCGGCCTGTCCACGGCTACCCAAGTGGACGCAAAGAAGAAAGCAATGGACCGGGGAGCGGCTATCGCATTGGCCCGGGAGATGAACGAAGTCTATGCGACGAAGGGCAAGAACGTGATCCATCTGGATATGCGGACGAACCCTTCCGACGACGAGGTGGCGGCGCTGGTCGTGGGTCCGAGTGGGAACTTGCGGGCACCAACGTTACGGAGGGGCAAAACGCTGCTGGTAGGCTTCGACGCCGCCACCTACGCTACGCTGTTAACTCCAAAATAGAGACTTCGGGCCGGCAGCCAAAGCGGACGTGTTTGGGCGAACCTGCGCCGCGCGTGATGAAGAGTTGGCGGCCGGCCCAGTTATGGAGCCCGGAGATGAAACGTTTATCGTTGACCGGGGCCCAGGTGGTCGGCGCGGGCCAGAGGCGGACTTGGCCGCCGTGGGTATGGCCGCTCAGCATAAGGTCCCAACGGTAGTCACTGATGAGATCCTTGCCATCGGGGTTGTGGCAGAGGACGACGCGGGGGCCGGGCGAGGTGCCGGTGAACGGGCCGAACTCCTGGGAATAGATATCGCCCATGCCGACGAGTTCGATGCCGTTGGGGAGAACCGTGGCTTCGTTATGAAGGACGTGAACCCCTTCGCCGGAGAGAATTTGGCGCATGCCAGCGGAAGTGGGGCTGCCGCCGAAGCGCTTGTTGAGCCAGTGGCCGCCGTCGTGGTTGCCGAGGACGGCGTAGGTGGGCGCGGCCTGCGAGGCCCGGCGGAAGATGCCGCGGAGGCCGACTTCGTCGAAGCCGTGGGTGGTGGAGACGTAGTCGCCGGTGAGGCAGATGACATCGGGGCGATGTTCCAAGCCCGTTTCCAGGGCGCGGAGGAGGACTGACGGGGGCAGGCCGTCCGAGCAATGCAGATCGGAGAAGTGGAGAATCCGGAGGGCGGGCAGGCCGCGGATGGGGGTGACGGTTACCTCGTGCCAGGCAGGTTCCACGCTGGTCGCCCAGAGGGCCGGGGCGGCAATGGTAGCCGTCAGGCTGAGGAACGCGCGTCTCGATTTCATCTTCTCGATTGTAACTTTTCCCTGCAAAGTGGCCAATCAGGACAATTACTTAGGGGGCGCGGTTTCCCCTTTTCGCTTCAGCGTCGGCGCTTGTCTTTTCTTTTCGGTCGCGGCTTCCTTTTTCTCTTCTACTTTTTTCGCGGCTAGCTCTTTATCGCCCATGAGGGTTTCGCGTTCCTTGCGTTCGTTCTCTTCGCGGGTGGCGATTTTGGTGCTGCGATCTTTGATATCGGCTTGGGCGATTTCGATGGAATCGGTGAGGGTTTCGACGGCGGTATCGAGGACGAGTTCGTAGCGGGCGAGATCCTTAGGGGCGGCGGCTTTGACCTTGCCGAGGCGATCGGCGAAGGCGCGTTCGGATTTGATGACCGCCATAAGGCCTTCATCGAGAGCGATTTTGCGGCGGATGCCGTCGTCGGCGACGGTATCGGCGGCTTCGATGATTTTGGTGAAATCGTCGAGGAGGTCGTGGAGGAGGGCGCTGCGGCCGGGCTTTTCGCGTTTGAGGAGGCTATCGATTTGATCGACTCTTTGCTTGGCGAAGAGCATGTAGAGTTTGAGCCGTTCGTTGGGTTCCTGGACGAGGCGGATCTGATCGACCTCGTCGCCGGTGAGAAAGTCCTTTTGGGCGGCGAGGGGGAGGATGGTGCAGAGCAGGAGGAGGAGCAGTTTCATCGGACACCCATGGTGAGATTGACGAGGTCGTCCTGGACCTTATCGACGTACTCGATCAGGTCCTCCATTTTGGTGCGGTCGTCGACGTGGAGGAGATGTTGGAGGCCTTTGAGGCGACGACCGAGTTCCCGGAGGCGGACTTCGGCTTTTTTGAAGTATTTGGGGTTGCGACGGGCGGTTTTGCCGGTGGATTTGAGGGATTCGACGCAGAGGTCGACCGCGGCGCGGAAGTCGGCGAGTTCGGTTGCGACTTTGCTCCACTCCTTGCTTTCGACTTCGGTGCGGAGGTTGGTGAGGACTTCGCTGGCGTAATCGAGGGCGCGTTCGCTGCGGCGTTCGAGGTTGGGTTCGGCCTGGACGGATTTGAGATCCGCGGACGAAGCGAGGTGGAGGCTAGCGGCGAGGACGAGGAGCCACTTCATCTTTTTTCGACCATCCTTTTGACGATGCGGAGACGTTGCCTGCCTTTGAATTCCTCTTCGGGCATTTTGCCAGCGGCGGCGGCGAGGAACTTTTCGTAAGCGGGCAGAGCTTCTTTATACAACTGTTGGCGGTCGTAGCAAAAGGCCTCGAGGTAGAGCACGGAAGGGTTTTGGTCTTCTCCTAAAGCTTTCAGACGCGCGAAAGCCTTCAGCGATTGAGGATAATCGCCGAGCAGGAAGAGCGTGGCGCCGAGTTCGCTCCAGGCGGGCTTGAGTTTGGCGTCGATTTGGGCGGCGGCGAGGAACTCGCGGGCGGAGTCAGGGAGGCGTTTATCCTCGCGATAAATGCGGCCGAGGGTGAGGCGGAGTTCGGGGTTGCCGGGTTCGGCGGCGGCGGCTTGCTGGAGCAGGGGAGCGGCTTTCGCGTTTTGTTTGGCCTTGAGATAGGCGGTGGCGAGGGCGAGGCGGTTGGCAGTGGTGGGGGAGTCTTTGACGGATTTTTCGAGTTGGGTGATGGCGTCGTCGGCTTGGCCTTGTTCGATGAGGAGGACGCCGAGGCGTTCGCGGGCGGGGCCGTTATCGGGGAAGAGGCGGTAGAGGGCGGCGGCTTCGGTTTTTTGGCCGGCGGCTTCGTGGAAGCTGGCGAGTTCGAGCAGGGCTTCTTTGAAGCTGGGATCGGCTGCCGCGGCGCTGTGGTACCAGGTGGCGGATTCCTTTAGCCGGCCTTGTTTGGCAATGGCTTTGGCGAGGGAGGCCATGGCGGGGGCGCTTTTGGCGTCAGCGGCGAGGGCGGCTTGGAGGGCGATTTCGGCGGCTTCCCAGTGGCTGGAATCGAGGTGGGCTTCGCCGCGGTAGTAGTTGGGGCGGAACTGTTTGGGTTGCTGGGCTTGGGCCTTTTCGAGCAGAACGAGGGCGTCGGCGGGGCGTTTGGAGCGGAGGAGGAGGACGCCGAGGTTGAGTTGGGCTTCGAAGAGATCGGCTTGTTTGGTGAGCACCTTTTCGTAGGCGGCGATGGCTTCGGGGTCGCGGTTGACCATGCTGAGGGCGAGGCCGTAGTGGAAGTTGGCGCTGAGGTCTTCGGGGTCGGCTTTGAGGGCGGCGGCAAAGTGGGTGACGGCCTGGTCGAATTTTTGGTCCTCGAGGGCCTTCATGCCGAGGGCGGCGGGGTCGGTTTGCCAGAACAGGAATAGTAGCGCCAAAAGGGGCATGTTTTCAGTCTACTCGGGTGGAGGTGGGGCTCACGATAAGCCAGACGCAATAGACGAGGATGGCGTTACGAACATTAAGGGCGACGATGGGCCAGGCGACTTGGTTGAGGAGCAACTCGAAGCCGAGGGGGTAGACGATGGTGGTGAGCATGCAAGCGGCGAGGAAGGGCCACCGGAGACGGGGTAGGAAGGCGACCAACGGAGCGAGCCAGATTAAGTACTGCGGCGAGAGCACCTTGCCGGCCACGACGTAGGCGAGGAGGAGGAGCGCGGCGTCGCGGGCATCGTCTCGATGGCGCCGGAGGGCGATCCACAGTGAGGACAGGGCGAGGGCGAACGCCTGGATAGGCAATGCCACCGCGGCCAGGGCGGGGGCCCAGGCGTGACGGACTTCGAGACAGAGACAAGGGCCGGAGCCGTCGAGGCGGGCCGATAGGGGCCAGAGCTGACCGAGGAGCAGGAGGAGCCCGGCCGCGAGGGAGCCGAATTCGAGGCCGCGGTTGGAATGGACGCCGAAGGAGGCGTTGAGGGATAGCGCGGCGTAGGCGAACCAGCCTGCGGATACGAGAGCCACCGTGATGGCGAACGTGGCGACGGAGCGGAGAGCGGGACGAGGTTCGAGGCGGAAGCGAAGCACGGGAAGAGCGAGGAGGAGGGCGGGGACGAGCTTGATGAGCGCGCCGACGGCGGCCACAACGCCGGCGGTCCCCGGACGGGCGCGGGCGAGCAGGAGTAAGACCCCGAGCGCGGTGACGGCGACCAGGATATCGAAGCGCCAGAGGACAAGACCGGCGAGGGGCGTGAGGAAGGCCGTGAGCCAGTTGAGAGTGCTTTGCACGTCGCGGTTGCGGTGTAGGGCGAAGCTTTCCGTGAGGGCGAACAGCGCAGCGGTGGCGGCGAGCATCAGCAGGCCGTAAGCGGCTAGATAGGCGGGATAGCTATGGGCGAGGACGCCCGGGAGCAGCGTGACCAGTAGAGACGCACGTCGCCTTCCATGAGGCGGGGGGAGCTCCAACCCCAATGGAGTAAGTGGGCTGCTTTGTACAGCAGCCATTGCGCGACTAGCGAACCCGCAGCGAGAGCTCCGAAGCGCAGGGTGGCCAGCGGCCAGAGCGCTCCCCGGAATAAAGTAGTCACGAATCTATTGTAAGTAGAAGCTGAAGAGTTGGTCGCCGGCGGCGATGAGTAAGTACTGGTGGCCATCGACCATGTAAGTTTGAGGCGCGTTCGAGACTTGGCCGATGCGGGAGTGCCAGAGGATTTTTCCATTGGCGGCGTCGTAGGAGACGAGGTTGCCGCTGATGTCTCCGGCGAAGACGAGTTTGCTGGCGGTTGTTAGGATTCCGTTGCCGCCGCCGAAGCCGCCGCCGACGCCGGGGTAGCGATGGCGCCAGGCGATCTTGCCGGTTTTGTAATCGATGGCCGTGAGATAGCTGCCCATCGAGGCCACCTGTTGCTCGTCCTTGCCGCCGAGGCCCATAGCGCCGCGGGGGTCGGTTTCGGTGAGATAGTACATGGCGTAGGTATCGCTTTGGGGGACGTAGAAGAGTCCGGTGTCGGGGGAGTAAGCCGCGGGCGGCCAGTTGGTGGCGCCGTAGTTATTGGGCGAAACCAGGGCGCCGGGGACGGAGGAATCCTTGGCGGGGTTGCGGATGGTTTGGCCCTTGGCGTTGATCTCTTTGACCCAGTTGACGGTGTCGGAGAATTTGCTCGTCAGCAGATGTTCGCCGGTGAGGCGATCGACGACGTAGAAATAGCCGTTGCGATCGGCGTGGAGTGCCATTTTGCGCTGCTTGCCTTTGAACTCGCCGTTGACAAGGATGGGCGTTTCGCTCGAATCCCAGTCGTGGGTGTCGTGGGGGTTGAGCTGGTAGTACCAGGCCATTTTGCCGGTGTCGACGTTGAGGGCGACGAGGGAGCAGGTGAAGAGATTGTCGCCGTCGCGGGATTTGGGGTTGGTGTAGCTGGGGGAGGGGTTGCCGGTGCCGAAGATGTAGAGTTTGGTTTCGGGGTCGTAGGCACCGGGGATCCAGACGTTGCCGGCGCCGACGCGGGCCCCTTCCAGGCTGCCCCAGGTTTCCAGGCCCGGGTCGCCCTTCTTCATGGGGACGGTATAGGTGGTCCACTGGACGTCGCCGGTTTCGGGGTCGCGGGCTTGGACGTAGCCGGGGGCGTCGAGGTCGTTGCCGGTGCCGATGAGGATATGGTTGCCGACGACGATGGGGGCCATGGTGGAGAAGTACTGCTGATTGAAGTCGGCGATGGGTTTGTGCCAGCGCTCCTTCCCGGTGAGGGCGTCGAGGCAGACGAGGTAGTCGTCGGGGGTTTCCATGTAGAGCCATTTGCCCCACATGCCGAGGCCGCGGTTGCCGATGTGGGTGCCGCCTTTGGTTTTCCAGAAGTAGTGCCAGAGGACGCGGCCGTCGCGGGCGTCGACGGCCCAGGCGTTGTCGGGGGTGGAAAAGTAGAGGCGGCCATCGACCATGAGGATGGAGGCGCGGATGTTGGTGTTGCCGCCGAAGCTGGCGGCGAGTTCGGCGCTGCCTTCTCCGCCGACGATGGTGGGCGGGCCGCCGAAGCCGGGGCGGCCGCCCGGGGCAGCGGCCATGCCGCCGGTGATGCGGGTGGTCCAGGCAAGGGTCAGATTCTTGACGTTGGTCTGGTTGATCTGGGTGAGACGGCTGTAGCGTTGGCCGGAGTAGTCGCCGTTGTAGGTGGGCCAGTCGCTCGAGAGGGGCTTTGTGAGCAGGGCCGGGTCCAGGCCTTGGGCGAACAGGGCGGCGGTGAAAGAGAGGCAGAGGGCTAATTTCATTTGAGGGTCACCAGAAACGCTGTGAGGTTGTGGATGTCGGTGTCGGAGTAGGTGGAGAGGAGTTTGCGGTGACCGATGAGGGGATCTTGGAGTTCGACCTTGGGGACGTCGCCCGAGCGGGTAAAGGTGATGGGGGTTCCTTCGGCGTCGATGAGGGAGACGAAGAAATCGTCAATCCGGACGAGGCGTCCGTTGACCTTGGCAGTGGCCGTGGTAACGGTGACGGTGGTGGGGGAGACGCGAGCGCCGGCTCCGCCGCCGCGACCGCCGCCGGAGCCGGGCATGAGCCAAGTTTGTTGGAGCTGCTTGGGGTCGGTGATGCGGGAGGCGATGCCGTTGAGGTTGGAGTGGCAGCCGGAGCAGGTTTTGGCGAAGTAAGCCGCGCCGGCGGTGGGGTCGCCGGTGACGATGGAGGGTGGGGTCATGCGGGAGACGTCGTAGCCGCCGACTTTGAAGTTGTGGATGAAGGCGGCGATGTCGGAGATCTGCGTGGGGGTGAGGTCGAACTTGGGCATGCCTTCGCGGCCTTCGCGGATGACGGGTCCGATGAGTTCGCCGTTTTTATCGTTGAGGACGAGGGAGGTGCGGATGAGGTTGGGGCCGCCGGAGCCTCCGCGGGCATCGACGCCGTGGCAGAAGGTGCAGTGGACGCCGTAGACGGCTTTGCCGCGTTCGAGGGAGGCGGGGTCGGCGGGGGGACGTTCGGGGAAGGCGGGGGGGCGGCGGAAGGCCGGGGGCTTGGGTGGGGCGATGGGGGGCTGGGCGTAGAGCGGGAGGAGCGCGGCGAGGCACGCGGCCGCACGGAGGAGTCGAGACATGATGAAATTGACGCTATCACGGATATGCTGGTTACTGCATGAGCGGGGTACTGGGAGACGATCACTACATTTGTCGGTTGCGGGCGGGGTGTTTGCGGCAGCCGGAGTTGAACCGTCATCAGTTGGTGGCGCTGGATCGGGAGTTGGTTTTGGCGAGCCGGGCGGGGAGTGCGGAGGCGCATTTGGCCGCGAGCCGGGACCTGCTGGAACTGGCGCGGGCGGCGATGTTGGACCGGGCGGCGAATGATTACGCTGTGGCGAGGCGCTATGACGATCCATGGGGAGCGGCGGCGGCGGGGAGGGAGTATTTGGGGGCGTTTGAGGGGGAGGACCATGTTTCTCTGATGACGAATCACCTGGCGGTGAAGGAGTTGACGGGGCCGTTGCGGGCGCACGGGGAGCAGATGATGGGGGCGTTCGGCCGTTTGTTTGAGAACCTGTTGCTGGCGAAGACGGCTTGCGTGGAGACGGGCCCGGCGTGGGCGGAGGCGACCGCATACTGGCACGAGTTACGGGCGGGGGATCCGCTGTTCGCGGAGGAGACTTGGTTGGAGCAACCGCGGTATCGGACGCGGCTGCCTTGGACGTCGCCGGCACCGGGAGAATGGATCGCGAAGTATTGGCAGTTGGAGAGTGGGGTGGCGGCGGCGATTCCGGAGGACCCGGGTTCGGCGATGGCTGCGGCGGAGGCGAGGTGGCGGGAGCGGATGGGGAGCCATGAGGTGGCTTGGCCGGAGGCGGAGCCGTGGCCGGTCACGATTGCGATGCCGATGGTGGAAGAGTATGCGCGGCGGCAGCGGGAATGGCCCGACGGCTTAGTGGCACGGCACTGGGAGGAGACGGGAGGAATCTTAGCGGGGGCGGGTACGGAGATCGCGCTCTATGCTTTGGCGCAGGAGCGAGAGGCGCGATGGAAAGTGGACGCGACTTGGAACGGATTGTGTATGTCTGCGGTGCTGGCTCCGCTGCGGGCGGCGGCAACGGTGGGAGGCTTCGGCGAGGAGATGGCCGGCGAGGGGTTGCGGGCGGCGTCGGCGACGGTGTACGACTTGATTGGATATGGGCCGCGGGCGTTGCTGGAGTTGCCTCGGGTGAAGGATTTTCTGGAACGGAATTTGGCACCTCGATTGACGGGGGGCTGTGAGGGTTTTGGGGCATGGCGCGGGGAGCCGGGGTTTGACCTCGTGCGGCATGCGACGGGTTGGTTGGCGGCGAGTGGGGCGCTGGATTGGGGCCAAGTCATGGGCGACGACAAAAAGGCTCCGGCGGCGGTGCCCCCGGTGCGCTGGGGGGGGAGGGTCGAAGTGGGGGCGAATTCGTGGTAACCTTTTCGCCGAGGAGCACTTGTTTCATGGCCGCTCAAACGATTGAACTGCAGAACGCGAAGACGCTGACCGTGACGCCGGACGAGGGTCATGATTTGGTGGAAATTCATGGGGCGGGAGGACAGCTTGAACTTCGGATCAAGATGACTCCGGAGGGGCCGGTGCTGCAGATGGAGAGCGTGCGGCTGTCGCTGCGGGCTGCGGAGACGGTGGACGTTTCGTGTAAGAACTTCGAGGTTCGCGCGAGCGAGAGTGTGGACGTGCATTCGGACGGGGGGATGCAGTTGAGTGGCGTGGCGGATGTTCGCGTGAACGCCAATGGGGACGTGATCGTGAAAGGCGAGATGATTTACCTGAACTAGTATGCCTCCTGCCGCACGAATGACCGACAAAGTAATGCATGATGCGCCACATTGTCATGCGCCGATTCATCCAGCCGCGCCGGTGCCGACGCCGGTCCCGCACCCGCCGATTCCCATCGACATCGTGCTGAAGTGTGTGCCGACGGTGATGATCAATAACTTGCAGGCGGCGGTGGTGACGAGTATGACCAAGCCGTGCAAGATGCCGACTTGTGTGCCGAACGGTCCGGGGATCGTGGCGAAAGGTTCGGCGACGGTGATGATTGGCATGCTGCCGGCGGCTCGAATGGGCGATGTCGTAGCTTTTGCCGGCTGCGTAGCGCCGATTCCGAGTCCGACGGGGAAGATTATTCCACCTTGTTCGCCTGACGTGATCGTGGGGGGATAATTCGCGGTGCGGCGGGAGCATTTCGCAAAGTTGCAGCCGAGGTGTCCTTACTGCCGGGTGGCTCGGGAGCAAGAGTTTTCCCTCTATATCGGCGAGGTAGCCCGGGAGGAGGACGGCGACATCCGGGAAGGGGTGCTGATCTGTAGCAACCCGCTGTGCCAACGGGAGCATCCGATTCTGGACGGGATTCCGGTGGTGGTGACGGATGGGCCGAGTTGGGCGGCGAGTCAGTTAGGATCGGTGATGCAGCGCGGAGATTTGACGCCGTTTGCCGAGTCGATGCTGGGGGATTTGGCGGGGGCGGGGTCGAGCTTTGATCGGGACCGCGGGAACAATGGGATCTACGCGGAGGCGCATTGGGGCGGGGCGGATCCTAGCTATTTACCGTTGGTTCGGGCCGGGATGGAACTGCTCAGCAAGAAACCGGAGGGTGTTTGGATTGATGTGGGGTGCTCGGTGGGCCGAGGGACATTCGAGCTGGCGAGGGCGACGGGCGAGTTGACGGTGGGACTTGATTTGAACTTTTCCATGCTGCGGGTTGCCGAACAAGTTCGGCACCGGGGGAGGGTGCGGTATAGCCGACGGCGGGTGGGTTTAGTCTTCGATGCGGTGGACGAAGTGGCGCCGGATTTGCCGCGTGAAAACGTGAGTTTCTGGTGTGCGGATGCGGCGGCGATGCCGTTTGCGCCGGGTTCTTTCCGCGGGGCGTTTTGTTTGAATTTGCTGGATTGCGTGCAGTCGCCCTTGGGTTTGCTGGTGGAGTTGGGGCGGGTGGTGGCGCAGGGCGGGGAGGTGGCGTTGAGCACTCCCTTTGACTGGGCGGTGGGGGCGACGCCGTCGTCGTCGTGGATGGGGGGCCACTCGCAGCGCGGGCCGCAAGACGGGTCGTCGCTGCTGGAATTTCGGCGGATCCTGTCGGCGGAGTGCGCGGCGGGGATTGATACCGGGTTGGTGATCGAAGCGGAGCGGGACGGGGTGCCTTGGCGGCTGCGGGTGAACGAGCGGTCGGTGACGGAGTATGCGGTTTTCTTCGCGCGGTTGCGGCGGAAGGGCTAACCGTTGCGGGCGACGACGTAGGCGTGGTCGATCAAGGGGACTCCGCTGCCGCGGTTGCGTTCGCGCCGGGCGCGAAGTTCGGTGAATTTATCGTACACGTCCTCGATGTCGGCTGGGGTGAGATCGGGTAGGGTTAGGATGCTGGCGCGATGGTTGGCGGGTTGCTGCAGGTAGTCAGCGGGGAGGTAGCCTTTCTCGCGGCAGGTTTGGAAGAGATGGGTGCCGGGGTAGGGATAGAAGACGAAGAAGCCGAAATCGAACATGTCGAGTTCTTCGGCGAGAGCGTAGGTCTCGTCGAGTTCAGCGCGGGTCTCGCCGGGCAGGCCGAGCATGAAGTTGCCGATGACGCGGATGCCGGCTTCGTTCGACCACCGGAAGACGTCGCGGAAGCGTTGGTTCGTGACGGGACGGTGCATGATTTCGCGGCGGACGCGTTCGCTGCCGCTTTCGACGCCATAGGTGATCTGGTCGCAACCGGCTTCGGCGAGCATGTGCAGCATGGGTTCGCTGACGGTTTCGACGCGGGCGTGGAGGCAGAAGCGTTCGGTGAACTCCTGCTTGTAGAGACGGCAGAACTCCTTCACCCACGGGTGATGGATGGTGAAGGTATCGTCGAGGAAGATGACGTAGGAGAGCTTGCCGGCGGCTTTGAGACCGCGGAGTTCGTCGAGGACGTTTTGATGGGAGCGGCGACGACCGTATTCACCGGTTCCTTCGTAGAGTTCGTTGAACATGCGGGCGCCGCAGTACGTGCAGGGGAAGGGGCAGCCGCGTTGCGTCGAGAATTGGACGACGCCGTGGGGTTCGTCGAGGATATCGCGGGCGGCGAAGGGGAGGCGGTCGATGGGTTCGACCGGAGGACGGAGAACGGGCTTGAAGCCGCCGCGGACCCAGATGTTGCGGATG
>JAPKZA010000407.1 GCA_026394015.1 Acidobacteriota bacterium | reverse complement strand
TTTACGGACACGATTGTTTATGCCAAGCGGACGAACCTTTCGGCTACGGAGCGGGCGGGGTTGCATATCTACGATTCGGTTGACTACGCGGCGAACGTGCAACTGGTGCCGACGGTGGGCTATGGCGGGGAGTTGGACCCGCAGTTGAAGGCGTCACAGAATATTCAAGAGGCCGTCAAGAGGCCGTCGCGAATTTGACCGGGCTGCGGGCGATTTGGTTGGTGGGGCCGAAGACGGAACATAAGTTTCATCCGGAGAGCAAGGCGCAGTCGGAGGCGTTTTTGACGGGGCATTTGCCGCGGAAGGCCAATGAACGGTATCGGTTCGTGACGTATACGGCTCGTTTTGGGGACGGTCGGATTGAGGCGCTGGAAGAGATGTATCTGCCGGCGACGCTGGAGCAGCAGGGTTCGGCGGTGACGACGAGCAACGTGATGATGCTGCGCTTGGCGAAGGGGAGCTATACGATCGACGGGCAGGCAGTGACCGGCACCGTGTTCCACAAGGCCGGCGGACGCTGGGCGGTGGGTGAGCCGAAGGGGCTGATCAAGCGGAGCGGGTTGCAGGTGCCCATTGACGACGCGTTTATGGATCGGTTCGTTTCGATTGGTGAGCCGGACGCGGCGTTTGCCGCCAACTGGAAGACGCATATGAATGGGCAGCTTTTGCGGGCGACGGCGCCGGTGAAGGACGCGCATTTGGTTTTGTGGGGGACGCCGGCGACGAACCCGACCTTGGCGAAGATTTTGCCGAAGTTGCCGGTGCAGTGGACTGCGGCGAAGCTGACCGTGAACGGGCAGACGTTCGACGCGACGACGCATTCGCTGGCGATGATTTACCCGAACCCGTTGAACCCATCGAAGTACGTCGTCGTGAATTCCGGGCACTCGTTTGGCACGAAGGATTTCGAAGGGACCAACGCGTTGCTGTATCCGCGGTATGGGGACTATGCGGTGGTGGAGAAGGCGACGGGGGCGGTGAAGCTGTCGGGTTATTTCGATAGCCGTTGGCAGTTTGCGGCGGCGCCGACTTACGCGAAAGACATTGCGCCGATTCTACAGGCCAAGTGCGAAGGGTGCCATCGGCCGGGGCAGATTGGCCCCTTTCCGCTGACCAACTACAAGCAGGCGGCGGCTTTTCATGCCGAGATTGGGCGGGTGACGCAGGCGCGGACGATGCCGCCTTGGTCGGCGATTCCGGGCTACGGGTCGTTTCAACACGAGCGGCGGCTGAGCGAGCGGGAGATTTTGACGCTGGCGCGGTGGTCGGAGACGGGGCAGTTGGAGGGCAAAGCGAGCGAGTTGCCGGCGGCGAAGAAGTACTCCGACGATTGGGCGCTGGGGAAGCCGGACATGGTGTTTACGCCGCCCGAGGAGTTCGCTCTTTCGGGCAATGGGGTGGATGTTTATCGGTGCTTTGTGCTGCCTAGCGGCTTGACCGAGGACAAGTTTATTCGGGCGTTGGAGGTGCGGCCGGGGAACCGGAAGATTGTGCACCATGTGCGGACGTTTGCGGATTTGACCGGGGAGGCGCGGAAGTTGGACGCGGCGGATCCGGCGCCGGGGTTTGACTGCTCGATTGGGATGGCGGTGGCGTATAAACGGATTGGGCTCGGCGGTTGGGCTCCGGGTTTGGAGCCGGACGATTTGCCGGCGAATACGGGTCGGCGGTTTCCGGGGAAGTCGGACGTGGTGATGGAGATTCACTATCACAAGTCGGGCAAGCGAGAGGTGGACCAGAGTTCGTTGGGGATTTGGCTGGCGGACACCGAGAAGGTGAAGTTCGTGCAGAAGAGTGTGCCGATTGCGAACCCGTTTATCAAGATTCCGGCGGGGAATGCGCGGCACATGGAGAAGGCTTCGTACACGCTGCCGAAGGATACGCGGGTGACGGCGGTGCTGCCGCATATGCACTTGCTGGGGCAAGAGATGAAGATGACGGCGGTGTTGCCGGATGGAACGGAGCGGCCGCTGGTTTGGGCCAAGCCGTACGACTTCAATTGGCAGACGCAGTACACGTTTAAAGAGCCGGTGGAGCTGCCGAAGGGGACGAAGGTGAACGTGAGCGCGTGGTACAACAACTCGGAATCGAACCCGAAGAACCCGAGCAATCCGTTGAAGGATATTCGTTGGGGCGAGGGTACGACCGAGGAGATGCTGGTCGGGTTTTTGATTTACGTCGAACCGCGTGCGAATTAATAGCGTCGCACCGATTCGGGTTTGCGATAACGGCGGGTGGACCGATACTTGGTTCGCCCGCTACGGGAGCATTTTCAATATCGCCGTGCATCCGTGCGCGGAGGTGCAGTTATTGGTGAAGCCGTTGGCGGGGCCGCGGATTACGATCCATGCCGAGAACTACGGGGAGCGGTATTCGATCGATCCACCGCGCGGCGTTTATACGAAGCATCCGTTGCTGGAGGCGGCGTTTGACTATATGCACTTGCCGGACGATGTCGCCGTGGAGGTTTCGATTCACTGCGAGGCTCCGGCGGGTTGTTCGACGGGGACTTCGGCGGCGGTGAGCGTGGCGCTGATTGGGGCGCTCGATTGTTTGACGCCGGGGCGGATGGGGGCGGCGGAGGTGGCGGCGGCGGCGCAGGAGATCGAGACGAAGTTGTTGGGGCAGCAGTGCGGGATTCAGGACCAGATTGCGAGCGCCTACGGCGGGATCAACTACATTGAGATGGACGCGTATCCGCATGCGACGGTGCAGGCGGTGGCGGTGGCGGAGGAGACGGCTTGGGAGTTGGAGAGCCGGTTGCTGCTGATTTATTTGGGGGATTCGCATCGTTCGTCGGAGGTGCACGAGGCGGTGATCGCGGGTTTGTCGCCGGACGATCGGCGGCTGGAGCCGTTGCGGCGGACGGCGGGGGCTCCACGGGATGCGTTGGGGGGGGGTTTTGGGGGGGTTGGGGCGGGCTATGATGGCGAATACGGAGGCACAGGGGAATTTGCACGGGGCATTGATCAGCGCGGCGCACCAGCGGGTGATCGACATGGCGCGGGAGGCGGGGGCGATGGGGTGGAAGGTGAACGGGGCGGGGGGCGATGGGGGATCGGTGACGCTGTTGGCGGGGGCGGACCGGTCGGCGACGCGGGCGCTTTTGCGGACGATTGCGAGCGATAACGCGCGGTTTCAGAACATCCCGATTCGACTGGCCGGGCATGGGTTGCGGCGGTGGGTGGCTACAGATCGGACCGCTTGAAGGCGGCGACGCGCACGGTGCCATCCCGCCAGACGACGAGGACTTGGTTTCCGGCGATGGCGACTTTAGGGACGCCGGGGGCGCGACCGCCGGGGACTTGAGCGACTGTGATGCTCTTGCGGAGTCGCCCGTCGGGGGTGAGGCGACGGAGGCGGACTTCGGCTTTCTCGGCAGAAGTTTTTTCGAGCCAGACCACGATATCAGCGGCGACGGCGGGTCGGCCGAGGGGGTTGCCGTCATCGACTCGGAGGGGAGGGCCGAAGGTGGTGCCTCCGTTGTTGGATTGGAGGAGTTGGACGCGGGGGTTGTCCTGAGCGCGGGTGAGCCAGGCGAGAGCGACGTGGGGGCCGTTGGCGGCCATGGCCGGGCCATCGGTGGGGCAGCCATTGATTTTCCAGCCATCGGGGTGAGCGGTGCGGGGCGCGGTCCAGGTTCCGGCGGTCCAGCGGACCAGGGCGATGTCGCGGATTTCGCCGGGTTGATGATCGCGATATGCGGCGAGGAGGCCGCCGGGCGTTTTGACGATGGTGGTTTGGCAGCAGGAGCAGACGTCGGCATCGAGTTCGCGGTCGTCGATGGGTTGGCCTTGGCGGTCGAAGGAGACGTAGCGGAGAGTTTTGCGGTGTTCGACGGCGGAGGGAGCGAGGTAGACGGCGCCGGTGCCATCGGGGATGAAGCTGAGGAAGCCAGCGTAGTCTTCCTTTTCGTCGAGGCTTTTTCCGAAAATCTGGGTCCATTGGCCGGGGCCATCGCGACGCGCGACGCGGATGCCGTAGCCGTATTTGCCGGCGTCGTCGGGGCGGGTTAACCAATGGGCGACCATGAGTCCGTTGGGTTGCACGGCGACGGCGGGGAAGTCGGCCCAGTTGACGAACCAGCGTTTTCCGCGGGCGACTTCTTCGGCGGGGGTCCAGGCTTGGCCGGTCCATTTGGAGAATTTTAGGGCGTGACCGGCGGGGCCGAGCGGCTCGATCCAGGAGAGATAGACGGAGCCATCGGGCCCGGTGGCGACATTGGCCATGCCGCTTTCGGGTCCGGTGGGGGGATCGACCCGTTCGGCGAGAGAGAGACTGATTCCGAGGGAGAGCAGGGCGATCCACTTCATGTTTCAGTTCGATGGTAGCGCGGATTCGGGGTGGGCGATGACCTTGTTGGAAATGGCTTTTTGCTGGCGGAGATAGCGGTAGATCGCCCCTAATTCTTCAGCCGAGTACTTCGAAAAGTTCAACCAAGGCATGAGGGTGAAATTCTTCTGGGTGGCGGCGGGGAGGGGGGTAGTTTCGTACTCGCGGTAGTCGTGGAAGCGTTTGACGAAGGCGGCTTCGGTCCAGCGACCGATGCCGGTTTCGACGTCGGGGGTGATGTTGGCGGAGAGGACTTTGTGCGCACCGATGGCGAAGACTCGGCCGCCAGAGTACTCCTTGCCGGCGACAAG
>JAPKZA010000214.1 GCA_026394015.1 Acidobacteriota bacterium | reverse complement strand
GCCCCGCAACTCCAAAACGCCAGCACCAAACAGATCTTCCGCAATCGTTTTCCCTCGCTATTTTCGGATGCTACCACGCCGCCTCTGCTTCTGATACCTTTTATGAAGACTCATGATCGGAACAACGGACTCGCTCCTCGCGTCCAATCTCGAAAGCGTCGATTCGGCCGAAGCTTTGGTCGTCGATGCCGCCGCTGCCCTCGGCCTCGATGAAGACGCGCGTATGGACTTGGGCCTGGCTATCCGGGAGGCCATGGTCAACGCCGTCGCTCACGGCAACAAGTACAGCCCCGATAAGCAGGTTCGCCTCATCCTCGAACGCCGCGCCGACGCCGTCAAGGTCACCATCATCGACCAAGGCGAAGGCTTCGACCTCAACCGCGTCCCCGACCCGACCCAAGGCGAAAACCTCATGCGCGAATCCGGCCGCGGCCTCCTGCTCATGCAAGCCTTCGTCGACGAGTTCTCCGTCAAGCGCACCGCGTCCGGCGGTGCCGAAGTCGTCCTCGTCAAGTACGCATTATAAATTTCCAGGGAGAATCAACAAGGTGAGTGCTCGTTTCACAACCCGCCAAGTCGGTGACGTTACCGTAATCGATGCCGTTGGCCGCATCACCCTCGGGGAAGGCTCGTCTCTTCTCCGCGATACCGTCCGCAACCTCATCGCCGCCGGGAACAAAAAGCTCCTGCTCAACCTCAGCGAAGTCAGCTACATCGATAGCTCCGGCGTCGGCGAACTCGTCTATAGCTACACCACCGTCACCGGCCAACACGGCCAGTTCAAACTCCTCGGCCTCACCAAACGCGTCCACGACCTGCTCCAGATCACCAAGCTCTACACGGTCTTCGAGGTGCATGATGACGAAACCCAGGCCGTCCGCAGCTTTTCTTGAGAACTTGTCCTCCACCCCCCTACTACCTCGTGTAGGGTCATGACAGATCGAAAACTAATCCGCGTCCTCATCGCCGAACCGCAACAGCTGGTTCGCGAAGCTCTCGTCGCTCTTTGCGAACGAAACCCCGATCTCGAGGTAGTGGATCAATGTGCCGACGGCGCCGCCGCCCTCCGCCTCATTCTCCAAAAACTCCCCGATATCGCCCTCCTCGAACTCGACCTCGCCGAGCTCCATACCCTGGAACTCCTCCGCCAGGCCCGGGAACTCCAGATCATCACCCGCATGGTCCTCATGACAGGTCGCAGCGATCGCAAAACGATCATCGAAGCCCTCCGCTGCGGAGCCCACGGCATCCTGCTCAAAAGCGGATCCACGCGCCATCTCATGGACTCCATCCAACAGGTTAGCGCCGGCGGCGTCTACATCTCCCCCGCCGTCGAAATCGATAAAATCTTCGCCGCCCACCGCAACCGCAAGGACAACGAGGACCCCTTCGAAACCCTCTCCGCCCGCGAGCACCAGGTCTTCACCATGCTCGTCGAAGGCCACCGCGCCAAGGAAATCGCCGCCCGCCTCGCCGTCAGCCCCAAAACCGTCGACACCTACCGCGCCAGCATGATGCGGAAGCTCGACATCCACGACGTCGCCGGGCTCGTCAAATTCGCCATCACCCGCAACCTCACGAGCCTTCCTACCGTCGACTTCCAGTTCCCCATCCCCGTTCTATCCGCCTCCGCCGCCATCACCCCCAACGCCCGCGCCAAAACCGCCGGCGAGGGCTTGGGTTGACTCACCAAGAATCGACTAACGGACGATTTTCCCGAATAGCTGCCCACCCCGCCCGGGACCCAACCAGGTCCCGGCGTACTGGTCTTTGTACAGCAGCACCCGCGCCGAATAAGGCCCGCCCGGCATCGCTACATCGGTCACCTGAATCATCGGCGTATCGCCCGCCCATTCAATCGTCACCGGCACCGGCAACGGCCACTCCTTCTCCCCCAGCTTCATCCGCGTCCGCAGCAGCCACGTCTTCCCGCTCACCTTCGTCATCCCGTCGATCGAGTACCGCTCTTCTCCCGACAGCCCCGGCTTCTTCCACGTCGTCGATTGGCCCACCAGCGCCGCCCCGCTCAGCATCGCCGAAAGCTCTTTATCGAGCTGATCCTGCGGCGTCACCGGTCGACTCCCGCATCCCGCCAACACAATTAAAAACCATAGCTTCTTCATACCGGTAACCTCACCTTCCAACAAGCCACTCCCAACGCCGCCGTCAGCCCCGCCAGAATCCAAAATACCAAATCATACGAACCCGTCCGCGCCAGCGCCTCCGCCAGCAGCACCGGCCCTACCGCCGAAGCCACCACCGTCATCATCTGCGCCGCCCCCTGAATCCGCCCCAACTCCGCCCTTCCAAACACCTGGCTCCAAACCGAGAAAAACACCACCGTAACGACGCCCCCCGCCACGCCCATCGCCACCCCATACCCCATCACCCCCGCAAAAGTCACCACCAGCGGCAACGCCACCAGCGACCCCGCCAGCACCCCCATCCCCACCCCCATCAGCCGCTGGATCGGCCACCGCATCGCCGCCCATCCCCCGCCAAAATTCGCGACCAAACCCAACAGCGTGCTCACGACAAGCACCGTCTGATACGTCGTCGCGTCGAATCCCTTCTTCTCTAAAATCGATTGGTTGAATAATGCAATTCCCGAGTAAACCAACCCAAACATGGCACTGGACAAGCCAAACACCCAGAACGCCGGCGTCCGCACCGCCCGCCCAAACGCCATTCCCCCCGACGGCCCCGGAACCTCCTCGGTCGCCGGAGCCTCCCGCACCAACCACCACGCCAACGGCGCCAGCACCGCCACCAGCGCCCATCCCACCCCGCTCCACGCCGCCCTCCACCCAAACTTCAAAATCGCCTGCCCCACGCTCGGAAACGCCGCAATGAACCCCAT
This sequence comes from Acidobacteriota bacterium, assembly GCA_026394015.1. Classification (GTDB taxonomy): domain Bacteria; phylum Acidobacteriota; class Terriglobia; order Bryobacterales; family Bryobacteraceae. The sequence continues at coordinate 15,691 of JAPKZA010000214.1, read as the reverse complement.
CCCGACGAGCAGCGCGTACACCCCCATCGCCAAGTTGATCCGCCGCGCAAACCACTTCCCCGCCAGCGCCAAACTCACCACCGACAACGCCGATTGCCCCAAACCCCGCGTCAAAGTAATCGTTACCGCCAACACCGCCAAACTCCCGGACCCCGCCATCGCCAGCACCGTCAAGCCCAACGCCAGCAGCAGCCCCGTCATTACCACCCGCGCTCCGTACCGATCCACCAACCTTCCGCACGGCAGGTTGAACGCCGCCCCGATCAGCGTCGCCCAAAGGTTGATGTTCGCGTAGGCCACCCGGTCCAGCCCAAAATCGCGCAGCAGCGGTTCGGTCACCAGTCCCAGCCCCTGCGTCCGCCCCGGCAGCGTGCCCACCATCGCCAACGCCGCTATCCCTAGAACCGCCCAGCCCGGATACATGGAACAATGGTAGCCCAGTGCTCTGGACCATCCGCCTCAGCGCCGCCCTCTACGCCGTCACCCTCTACGGCCTCTGGCGTCGCCTCCCCTGGGCTCGCCCCCTCTCCGCCCTCGCCTACGCCCTCTACCTGGCCCACATCTGCCTGGCCTTCGACCAACGCTACGGCTGGAGCCACGCCGTCGCCTACGCCGAAACCGCCCGCCAAACCCGGGAGCTCTTCGGCTTAGACTGGGGAGGAGGCATCTATTTCAACTACCTCTTCACGCTCGTCTGGCCCATCGACCTCATCTGGTGGCGCCGTCCCTTCTCCGTCGGGATCCACGTCTTTATGATTTTCATGTTCCTGAACGGCGTCGTGATTTTCGGAAAATGGTGGCGTTAGGCATGCGCAAGTTTCTCTTCTGGCCCCACCTCATCGCCGGGGTGCTCGCCGGCCTCGTCATCCTGGTCATGTCCGTCACCGGCGTTCTGCTCACGTACGAGAAGCAGGTCGTCGCCTGGGCCGACTCACCCGCCAACCGAGTCGCCATTCCCGATGGCTCCGCTCGTTTGTCGATCGACCAACCCCTCGCCGCCGCCCCCGCCAAACCCACCGCCCTCCCCCTATCGAGCGACCCCACCGCCGCCGCCCAACTGACCCTGCCCCAGAACCGGGTCGTTTTCGTCGACCCCTACACCGGCCGGATCACCGGTGAAGGCTGCGTCCCCACCCGAAACTTCTTCCGCCAAGTCACCGCGTGGCATCGCTGGCTCGGCCAGAACACCCCCCTCTCGAAAGGCATCACCGGCGCTTCCAACCTCGCCTTTCTCTTCCTCCTCCTCACCGGCGTCCCTATGTGGATCCAACGCCCCATCGTTTGGTTCCGCCGGCGACTATCGCCCAAAGCCCGCGACTACAACTGGCACCACGTCCTCGGCATCTGGGCCTCGGTTCCGCTCCTGCTCATCGTCTTCACCGCCGTCTTTTTCTCCTATTCCTGGGCCACCCCCCTCCTCTACCGGGTGACCGGCGAGGCGCTCCCCGCCCCGGAACCTCCCGTTGCCGTGGGGCCAGGGCTATACCAGCCGTTATTCCTGAAGATCCAGAGCCCCTCTTGGCGATCGATCACCCTTCGGCCGGCTGCGGGGTCGTTTACGGTCGAAGAGGGATCTTGGGGGCGCGTCGACCTAAAGACGCAATGGATCTTCAATCCGGCTTCCGGTGCCTTGCTCCGAACCGAGCGCTTCGCAGACCTCCCCCTGGCCCGTCGCCTCCGCACTTGGGTTCGTACCGTACACACAGGGGAAGCCGCCGGCTGGTTCGGCCAAACCGTCGCCGGCCTCGCCTCCGCCGCCGCCGTCGTCCTCGTCTGGACCGGCCTTGCGCTGTCCTGGCGTCGGCTCCGCGCCGCTCGCTCTTAGCGGTTCCGCTCCCGTTCCCGGTCCCGCTCTTCGATCAAACTGTCCCGATCGCGCCACCACGATTCCCGGTCCGCCGTATGCATCTCCTGGTTCATCTCGAAGATCCCCTTCAGGTTTTCATAGGCGTTGCGAGCGTCTTCGAGGGCGATCTCCAGCATCTGCAGCCGTCGGTCGGCGTCGTGATCCACCGTCCGCAATGCCTTCAATTCCGACTCCAGCGCTTCGATTTTCAGCTCTTTCGCCGACAGCGTGGCCTGCAATAATGCGACCGCGGTTAGAAGATCTCTCTCGCGTTCTTCGGCACTCATGACAAACAGATGCTACCATGGCAAGTTGGAAGAGTATTGCTGTGGATAAAGTAGAACGCGAACATTTGAAGCACGACCGCTTTGCTGAAGAGGTCACCCATTCCGTCGAGTACGTCGCCGGTCACAAGAAGCAGTTGGGATTGTACGCTGGCATTGCCGCTGCCGTCCTCGTCGTCGGCGTCGGTGCCTGGTTTTACATGGGCAAAGAAGCTGAGGCCCGCCAGGACGCCCTCAAGGTGGCTCTGCAGGTTCAGGATGCGGCTATCGGACCGGGTTCGAACCCGTACGTGAAGTCCTTCCCCACCCAGGCGGAAAAGGATGTCGCCGCCCAGAAGGCGTTTAGCGATCTCGCCAGCCGTTACCCGGGCAAGGAAGTCGGTGCCATCGCCACGTACTACCTCGGCATTCTCGCCGCCGACTCCGGCAAGTACGGCGAGGCGGAGAAGCACTTCCAGGTCGCAGCCGACTCCGGACAGGCGGAATACGCCGCGCTCGCCAAGTTCTCGCTGGCCCAGATGTTCGCCAAGCAGAACAAAAAGGCCGAGTCGGAAAAACTGCTCCGCGCTTTGGCCGATTCGCCCACCATGTTCATCTCGAAAGAACAGGCGCAGATTGAGCTTGCCAAGGTGATCGCCCAGTCCAAGCCGGACGAAGCCAAAAAGCTTCTCGAGCCCTTGCGGACCTCGCCGCGCAGCACGGTCTCCCGTTGGGCCGTCACCGCCTATGGCGACGCCAAACTCAAATAACCCTCCTCCCTTCGCGGCTCTCCGGCTTCGGCCGGAGATGAGCCGGGGTCGGCGTTATCCGGAGCTGTCGCATCCCTATCGAACCGAGTTCCAGCGGGATCGCGATCGTGTCATCCACGCCCGGGCCTTCCGTAGGTTAGAGAACAAAACCCAGGTCTTCCCCTCCGGCCTCTCCGACCACTTCCGCAACCGGCTCACCCACACAATCGAAGTCGCCCAGATCGCCCGCACCGTCGCCGCGGCCCTCGGCCTCGATGAAGACCTCACCGAAACCCTCGCCCTCGTCCACGACGTCGGCCATCCGCCCTTCGCCCACGCCGGGGAGGAGGAACTGCGCCGCCAAATGCAGCGCTTCGGCGAGACGTTTGAACACAATCTGCACGCCCTCCGCATCGTCGAGAGCTTTGAAGCCCGCTACGCCCGTTTCCCCGGGCTGAACCTGACTTTTGAGGTCCGCGAAGGGATCGTCAAGCACTCCCGGGATCTGGTCCCCGGCGAGTCCGCGGAGCTCGACGGCTACCTCCCCGAACTCCGGCCCCCGCTCGAAGCCCAGATCATCGACCTCGCCGACGAGGTGGCCTACAATACGGCGGACCTCGACGACGCCTACTCGGCCGGCATGTTCTCGATCGACGAGATCCGCACCGCCGTCCCGGCCTTCTCCGATCTCTGGGAAGCGATTGAGATGCAGTACCCTGGGGCGGAAGAACGAGTTCAGTTTCTCGAAACCCTGCGCCAGGTGATCAATCTCCTCGTCTCCGGCCTGCTCGACGGCACCGCCGCCGCCGTCAGCGCGGCAGGGGTCGAAACGGTCGATGACGTGCGCCGCTACCCCGATCGGCTGGTCCGCCTGACCCCGGTCGCCACCGCCACCGGCCGCGAGTTGAAGCGCTTCCTGCACCGCAAGGTGTATCAATCGGCGGCGCTGCTCGACGCCCGGAACCGCTCGGTCCGGATGATTGCCGAGCTGTTCCAGTACTACGAGGCAGCGCCGGATCGGCTCCCGCAGCCTTATCGCGATCAGGCCCACGAGAGCACGCCGCACCGCGAGATCTGCGCCTACATCGCCGGCATGACCGACGGCTACTGCAGCCGCGTGTACGCGGACCTAATCGGCTAGCCCCCGATCTTGCCAGCCGCCGACAAGATCATACTGGTTCGAGACATCCTGTTCGCGGCAGTCATCCGCAGGGCTGCCCGATCTTTCGCCGTGGCGTTCGCGGCCAGATTCATTTTGTTCTCGGTCAGCGTCTTCAGAATTGTGGCGTCGTCTTGCCGCTTCGCCTGCTCCGCGTTCGAGCGGTCGGCCGACGCCATCTCGTCGTGCATCGAAATCACATGGCGATGCAGCGTCTCAACTTTGGTCGCGACCTGTTGCACCCCGCGAGCTTGTTCGGTTACGGCCTTCATGTTCGGGGTAGCGCCCAGGGGCAAGCCGACGGTCAGTAGGGTAGTGTAAATCAGTTTTATGGCCTTGGGATTTGCAATTCTGCTGCCAAACTATTGGCCGTCGGCGTGCAACATTGGAGCTTGTGCATTACCCACACTTTGTGTTTCCCTGTCTGTTTCGCAAAGCCATTGACGCGGTTCATCTCGCGTTGAACGCGGCTGAACTGGAAGTCGCCTCCGAGTGGGATATCGCCTACGATATACGGTCGGCGATGGGTACCATTGTGCCCCCCAGTCGAGCCATCTTAGTCTTTGATCCTGTTCAACTTACCAAGCGAACCCTGCTGTCGCCGGGGGCCGCCTTTCTGGCTTCGGTACCGCTACAATTGAACGAAGAGAATGGGCAGACATCCGTGTGGCTTCTACCCCACGGGCATCCACCAGCTTGGCGGAGACGCCTTGTCGAGGCGCTGCGGTTCCAGGGCGCAGTGGAGGTAAAGGCTGCCTGATTTCAGCCAACCGACCCCAAATCCGCCAATCATGCCCCTGGAACGTAAAGCCCGCCGCATCCAAGCCACCGTCGTCGTCACCCTGCTGGCGACCATGCTGGCCGCCTACCTGGTGACGCTGGGCAACTCTCCGTTCGTTGGCAAGATCCTCCGCTACCTGTTCTTCCTGCCCATCGTTATGGCCGCGCTGTGGTTCGGCTGGCGCGGCGGTCTGGCCACGGCCATGCTGGCCACCGTGCTTTACCTCCCCGCCGACCCCAGCGAAGACGCCGCCGTCGAAGCCGTCGACCTGTTTCTGATCGGCTCCATCATGGGCGTCCTCGCCGACCGCGAGCGCCGCAAACGGATTCTCCTCCAGCAGGCGACCCGCGAACTCGGGGCCGCCTACGACCAATTGCAGGACAACATGATCCGCCTCCGCCAAGCCGAACGGCTCTCCGCCACCGGCCAGTTGGCCGCGTCGCTGGCGCACGAGATCCGCACGCCCCTCGCCTCCATCGAAGGGGCCGCCGAGATGCTCAACGGGGACATCGCCCCGGCTCTGCGCTCGGAGATGACCGGGATCCTCCGCAAGGAGTCCCGCCGGCTGAGTCGGCTCCTGGCCGACCTGCTGAATTACGCCAAGCCTCGTCGGCCGGAGTTTACCGAAAGCGATGTTCGGGACGTCGTCAGCGCAGTCGTTATCCTAGCGTCGCCGTCGGCGCGCCAGCACGACGTGAAACTTCATTTCGCTCCCCCGACCAGCCCGGTGCCGCTTTACTGCGACGGGCAGCAGTTACAACAGTTGCTTCTGAATCTCACCCTGAACGCCGTGCAGTCGATTCCGAACGGGGGCGACATCGAGTTCGCCGTGGAGCGCAGCGCCGGGTTGGTCGTCGTTCGCGTCGCCGACACCGGCCCCGGAATTCCGCCGGACCAGCGAGACCGGATCTTCGACCCGTTCTACACCACAAAACCCGACGGCACCGGTCTCGGCTTGGCCGTCTGCTCCCAGATTGTCGACGCTCACAACGGTAAGATTCTGATTCTGAGCCGTGAGCCACACGGCACCGAGTTCGTCGTTGAACTCCCCGTCCGTCCGGAGACGCGCCCATGATTCCCACGATTTTGCTGGTTGAAGACGACACCTCGCTGCGGCGGATTATGCAACTGCGGCTGGAGGGCGGGCCCTACGCCGTCACCTGCGTCTCCAGCGCCGAGGAGGCTCTGCTCGCCCTGGAGCGGCAGCCGTTCCAGTTGGTCGTTTCTGACCTCATGATGCCCGGGCTCTCGGGGCTCGACCTGCTGCGGCGGGTGAAGGCGGACCATCCGGAAACGCCGGTGATTCTGCTGACCGCCTACGGCTCGGTGGAGTCCGCGGTGGAGGCGATGAAGTGCGGGGCGCTCGACTACCTGACCAAACCAGTGGAGCAGACCGACCTGCTGATGACCGTCGCGCGAGCGCTGGAGACGCAGCAACTGCGGGAAGAGGTGAAGACGCTGCGGTCGAGCGTGAGCGCCAAATACGGGTTTGAAAACATCATCGGGCGGTCGCCGAATCTGCTCTATGTCCTCGATGTCGCCGGGCGCGCGGCGCAGTCAGACGCGACCGTCCTGATCAACGGCGAGACCGGCACCGGCAAGGAGTTGCTGGCGAAGGCGATCCACTTCAACTCGCCCCGGCGCGAGCGCCCGTTCGTCGCAATCAACTGCGGGGCCATTCCGCGGGAGTTGCTCGAAAGCGAGCTGTTCGGCCATGTGAAGGGATCGTTCACCGGGGCGATTGCGCACAAGAAAGGCCGGGTGGAGACAGCGGACGGTGGAACGCTTTTTCTGGATGAAATCGGCGAAATGCCGGCCGAGTTGCAGGTGAAGCTGCTGCGGGTGATTCAGGAGCGGGAGATTGAAAAACTGGGCACGACCGAGCCGATGCGCGTCGACGTACGGGTGGTGGCGGCGACGCATCGGAACCTGGCCGTGATGATTGAAGACGGGACGTTTCGGGAGGACTTGTATTACCGCCTGGCGGTGATTCCCGTGGAGTTGCCGCCGCTTCGGGAAAGGCCGTGCGACATTCCCGATCTCGTGAACTTCTTCTTCGATCGGGCGCGAAAACGCGTGAATCGGCCGGGGCTCGTGATGCCGCCTGAGCTGATGCTGTACTTTGTCGGTTATCGCTGGCCGGGGAACATCCGGGAGCTGGAAAACATCATGGAACGGATCACGGTGTTGGCGCGAGGCAATGAGATCAGCGTGGCGGATTTACCGCCGCAGATCGCGGCGGCCGGCAGCTCCCCGAGCGCCATGCAGCTCGATCTTCCCTCGACGGGCATTTCGCTCGAGAGCGTGGAGAAGGAGCTGATTTTGAAGGCGCTGGAGAAGTGCGACTGGAACCAGACGCATGCGGCGAAGTACCTGGACATCAGCCGGAAGACGTTGATCTACCGGATGGAGAAACACGGGCTGGCCCGTACAATAGAGGGGTGAGCAGTTTTGTAACAGTGATTGGCGCCGGCTTGGCCGGCTCGGAAGCAGCGTGGCAGATTGCCGAGGCCGGGCAGGACGTCGTGCTGTACGAGATGCGGCCGCACAAGTCGACAACGGCGCACCAGACCGATCAACCGGCGGAGCTCGTCTGTTCAAACTCGCGGAAGAGCGAGGCGGAGAAATCGGCACCCCGGCAGTTGAAACAAGAGATGCGACGGATGGGCAGCATGCTGCTGGCGGCGGCGGACGCGGCGCGGGTGCCGGGCGGGCAGGCGCTGACGGTGGACCGCGCGGTGTTTTCGAGCTTCATCATCGACCGGCTGACGCGGCATCCGCGGATTACGATCCAACGCGAGGAGATCACGCGCGTGCCGGAGACAGGCACCGTGATCATCGCTTCCGGACCGCTGACTTCGGACCCATTGGCGCAGGATATTGCGCGGTTGACGGGCAGCGAGCGGCTGTACTTCTACGACGCGATTTCGCCGATTGTGGACGCCGAGACGATCAACTACGACATCGCGTTTCGGGCGTCGCGCTACGGCAAGTCGATCGACGGCACCGACGACTATGTGAACTGCCCGATGAACAAGGCCGAGTACCTGGCGTTCATCGCGGCGCTGCTCGACGCGCAGAGCTACGAGGCGCATATCCCCGAGGACAAGACGCCGTATTTTGAAGGCTGCCTGCCGATCGACCAGATCGTAAAGCGGGGCACCGAAACGCTGCGGTTTGGACCGATGAAGCCGACCGGCCTGGACGATCCGCGGACCGGCCGCTGGCCGTATGCGGTGGTGCAGTTGCGGCAGGAGAATCTGCGGGCCGATAGCTACAACCTGGTGGGCTTTCAGACGTCGCTGAAGTTCGGCGAACAGGCGCGGATTTTCCGCATGATTCCGGGGTTGGAGAATGCGTCGTTTCTGCGTTATGGGCAGATCCACCGGAATACGTACATCAACGCGCCGACGCTACTGAACGGGTTTTTGCAATTAAAGGCCGATCCGCGGATCTATTTTGCCGGGCAGATTTCGGGCGTCGAGGGTTACGTCGAATCGATTGCGACGGGGATGTTGGCGGGGCAGTTCGCGGTGGATCCCGCGCCGCGACCGTTGCCGCGCGAGACGGCGCTGGGCTCGCTGCTGCACTACATCACGGGGGCGGACCCCCGGCATTATCAGCCGGCGAACATCACCTTCGATTTGCTGCCAAGTTTGGACGAGGAGACGCGGAAGGTGCTGCGGAAGGACAAGAAAGCGCGGCACGCCGAGGTCTGCCGGCGGGCCACGGCGGCGATGGAAGCCTATCTGTGTTGCTGATCGGCGCAGCGGCGGAGCAGTATCTCGTCAGCCTGACGCGGGCGAACGCGTCGCCGACGACGATCGAGACCTACCGGATTGCGCTGGCCGACTTTGAGACGTTCGCCGGGACGGAGGCGACGATCGAGGCGATTGACCTGCTGCAGTTGCGGAGTTGGCTCGCGAATTTGTACGACCGGAAGCAGCACCCGGCGACGATGCGGAAGAAGATTGCGGCGGTGCGGAGCTTGCTGCAACACGCGGTGAAGCAGGGATGGCGGGAGAGCAATCCGGCCAAGCTGCTGCTGACGCCGAAGCTGCCGAAGACGTTGCCGCGGGTGCCGACCGAGGAGCAGACGGCGGCGGTAATGGACGGGGAGCATTCGACGCGGGACGGGGCGATTCTGGAACTGCTCTACGGTTGCGGGCTGCGGGTGAGTGAGCTTGTGGGCTTGAACCTGGAGGACCTGGACCGGGAGGAGCGCTGGCTGCGGGTGATCGGCAAGGGGCGGAAGGAACGCCAGGTGCCCTACGGCGGTAAGGCGGCCGAGGCGCTAGACCTTTACCTGGCGGAGAGGACGCCGAAGACGGTGGATGAGCGGGCGGTGTTTTTGAACCGGTTCGGGCGGCGGCTGACGGCGCGCGGGGTGCAGTTGCTCGTGAAGTACCACGGGCAGATGGCGAACGGGGACGCGAGCCTGCATCCGCACGCTTTGCGCCATGCGTACGCGACCCATTTGCTTAGCGACGGGGCGGATTTGCGGGCGATTCAGGAGCTGCTGGGCCATTCGAGTTTATCGACGACCCAGCGGTATACCCAGGTTTCGCTGGCGGATCTGATGGTGGTTTACGATAAGGCCCATCCGAAGGCTTAGCCTCGGGAAGCTGGAGCCAGAAGTGCTCGGTGACTTGCCGGCGAGCCGAGAATAGGCCGGGGGCGGTTTCGCCGATGACGCGGGCGCGGCCGAGGGCTTGGAGGGAGTACGCGAAGCCTTGGCAGGCGCCGGAGGTGCGGGCGCTCACCAACACCGTGACGGGGCCGTTATAACGGGGGCCGGCGACTTTGGGGAGCGTCCAGTATTCCTCGGTGAAGCCGCGATATTGGAGGGTGGCCCAGTAGATTTGCTCGGGGAAGAGGTAGCTGGCCCAGAGGAGGGCGGTGCCGGGGACGGCGTCCTTGCAGTTGCGGAGGTCAAAGACGAGGCTGGGAGCCGAGCGGACCGTTGCAAAGGCCTGCGCGATGGGGGCTTCGGCGTTTTCGAGCAGGCCGAAGCGGCGGAGGGGGATGGTGGCCGTGTCGGCGGTAGTGGTGATGGGCCCGATGCCGAAGTGGTCCTGCTGATCGGCGCTGAGCTCGGCAGCGGTGGGTGGCGGCGGGGTGGCGTTGTTGACGGGGGAGAGTTCCTGCGCGGACCAGTTGTAGCCGACCGGGAACGGCAGTTCCACGGAGAGGCGGGCGGCGAGCAGGGGCGCGAGGGTGACCCATTCCGGCGGCCGTTGGCGGAGATAGGCGGCGAGCCGGGGAGCCTGGGCGGGGTCGACGTAGCGGGCTTCGAGGTCGGAGGCGGCAGCGAACTGGATGCGACGGACGGCGGGGGCGATGAGCAGGAGTTCACGGTCCGTGACGAACCAGAGCAGAACGATGGCGAGAATGGGAAGCCGGAGGCGCAACTTACTCGTAGATGCGGTTAAGGACCCCGGCGATGCGGATACCGGCTTGGAGGAGGCGCTGGCGGACGAGGGGCATGTTTTTGTAGACGTAGGGGTAGCTGAGGGGGAGGTCCTTGGGGAAGTCGTAGACCTGGGGGAGGGCTTTGCGGGATTCTTCCATCCAGTCGGTGTAGGAGGAGGCTTGCCAGGCTTTGATATCGGCTTCGGAGGCGTGGCCAAGGAAGCGGGCGAATTCGGTGAAGGAGAGCTGTTCCTGATCGATGAGGGAGGAGTCCCAGACGGTGTGGAGGTTGGTGGGTTCGGCGGAGCGGAACCAGCGGACTTGGACGCGGTTGCCGCCCTGGTCGTCGGCCTTGCCGGCGTGGAGGGGTTGGTGAAGGTCACCGGCGAAGTGGAGGAAGAATTTGAGGGCTTCGATGCGCTGTTGTTTGGGAGCGGCGGGATTGCGGAGGGTAGCTTCCATTTGGCGGAGGGCGGCGATGACGTCGCCGTTGGGGGCTTTGGTGGCGTCGTCGTAGGAGACGCCGTCGGTGATGTTGACGTAGTGCCAGGGGTCGGATTTCTTATAGGCGGGGTCGGAGCGGATTTCGTCGGCCCAGTTGGTGGCTTCGGCGAGGGATTGGGCGCCGAGGAGGTCGCGAATGGCTTGGAAGGCTTTGGGGGAGAGATGATTTTCGGCGATTTGGCCGGTGATGCGATGGCCGGTTTTGCCCCAACCGAGGAGGGAGACGGCGGAAAGGAGGGTGATAAGGGCTAGACGCATGGGGTTCTGGATTCAGTATGGCATTGGGCGGGTGCTGCCGGGCGGATGTGCATTTTTTGCATTTTCGATTTTTCCTTTGGCGACTGGATCTGATTCATTACAGGACACTTATTTGTTTTATCGAGCCTTTCGCGCTGGGTTCGTTTTCCTAGGTGGCCAGCGGGACCGGCAGGCACGGCCTCGGCAAGTCGACCAGGAGTCGTGATTTCCCTCATTTTCGTTTTTTGCATGCTTGTCTCTATGTTGTTCCTTCTATTATAGTTGTGTGTTTTTTAGAGACCTTTTCGCTGGGTTCGTTTTCTATTCGGCCAGCGGGACAGGCGGGCTCGGCTTCGGACGGTCGGCCGGGCGATGTGATTTTTCGCATTTTCGCCTTTCGCGCTTCTGGCGCTATGGTGTTCATTCCATCAGAGTTGTTGGTGGTTTCGTGATTTTTCCGCTGGGTTCGTTTTTCTAAGCGGCCAGCGGGACCAACGGGGCGGTCAGTTTTTCGAGCAGTTCACTGAGGTCGTAGGCGGGAGCGATTTCGGCCATAAGTTCTGTGTTGAGAAGTACTTCCGCGACCCAATGGGGTAACTCGTAGCTGGGTTCGTTTTTTGCGCGCTCGGCGTGCTCGATAATCTCGGCTACCACTTCCGGAGGCGGCAAGGGGTCGACTAGCAAATTGGCGTCGGGCTCCTGATTGATGGGCTCCGCGGGGACCAACGGGAAATCCCGCTGGATTAGCTTGTATAACTTTATGTAGTTCGTATAGGCGGCTTGATGCGCCTTTTTCTCTCGCTGTAAGGAACGCCACAGCTTCTCTTTTTGCAGGCCGCGCTCGTAACTGAACATCTGTAGTTCGGTATCCGAGATCCCGTCGTAACTGCGCAGAGTGTCGTCGACGCCGTGCTGGCGAAATTGGGTTTCGAGCGAGATGGTTCGCTCCAGTTGGAAGAGTTCGACACACATGTGGCGCAACATGGTGTGTTGACACTCCGACTGCGGCTGAAATTGCCGGGTGTGCTTTTGATAGAGCCGTAGGTAAGCGACCCGGCAATCGGTAGAGAGCAAGGCGATGCACTCTGGCAGTTCCTCTTTGCGCAGGTCCAAATGTTCGCCGGTGGAGATGCTATTTAAAGAACTGATGTACTTCCCGATATCCGAGACCGGGCCGCGGCTTTTGGCTCCATTTTCTCGGGCGGCTTCGGCACGCCGGGCTTTCTGTTGTTCGGTCATGATGACCCCTCCTTCTGGAATTGGTGAGTGCTACTTCAGTTTGAGTCTAGGGCGGCGGTGGGGGATATTGAGATGAACGAATCTTAAGCGAAATCGATAAGTTGCTTTGTTTCAATTGATTAGAATGAGCATATTTATTTTTTCACCTTGTGAATCCCCATGTTGGGCTTGGTGCGCAGCACAAGCGAAGGATGAAAATGGGTTGGATCCCGGGATAATCTGGTCGCCGTCGGCGGGGTTGGTGCGAATTGTGGGTCGACCCTCGCGGATAGGCGGGGCTCGATGCCCCGCCTATCCGCCCACGGGGGCGGTTGCGGCTCCGGAAACGGGCGGCGTCGGGTGGCGGGAGGATTGGGAACGTAGGCGATCGAAATTTGACGGGATTTTCCGAGGTGATTGTTCGATGGTTATCTGGTATGAAGGGAGGAGCGAATGGAAGAAGTGATTTCGAATACTGAGTCCTACTCATCCCTTCTGGCGAGCGTCAAGGAGCGGATCCGGACCGCTCAGGTTCGGGCGGCGGTTGCCGTCAACCATGAGCTCGTGCTTCTGTATTGGGGCATCGGCAGGGAGATTCTTGCGCGTCAGGGCGCGGAAGGTTGGGGCAAGAACACGATTCCGCGGCTGGCGAGAGATCTGGCGGCGCAGTTTCCCGAAATGAAGGGGCTTTCGCCTCGGAACCTTGGCTATATGAAGGCTTTTGCTGAAGCTTGGCCAGAGGCTCCAATTTTGCAAGAGCCACTTGCAAAATTGACTTGGTTCCACAATCTAACGATTCTCGAAAAGGTGAAGACGAAGGAGGAACGTCTCTGGTACGCCCGGGCGGCAGTGGAGAATGGCTGGAGCCGGAACGTTCTGGTGATGCAGATTGAGAGCGGGCTTTACCGTCGGCAAGGGAGGGCGATTACCAATTTTGAACGGACGTTGCCGGCGTCGCAATCCGATCTGGCGCAGCAGTTGTTGAAGGATCCGTACAACTTCGATTTCCTGATGCTGGCTGAGGACGCTAAGGAGCGAGAGATCGAGTCCGGCCTGGTCGCGCATTTGCAGAAGTTCCTGGTGGAGTTGGGGCTTGGATTTGCGTTTGTGGGTCGGCAATATCCGCTGGACGTGGGCGGAAAGGACTACCGGCTTGACCTGCTTTTCTATCATCTGAAGCTGCGGTGCTTCGTGGTGATCGAGATCAAGGGTGGCGAGTTCAAGCCAGAGTACGCGGGGAAGTTGAACTTCTATCTGGCGGCGGTGGACGATACGCTCAAACATCCGAGCGACCAGCCGAGCATTGGATTGATTCTTTGTAAGTCGAAGACGGCGGTGATCGTGGAATATGCGCTGCGGGGGACGACGACGCCGATGGGCATTGCGGAGTTTACCCATCTGTTGCAGTTGCCGGATGAGTTCAAGGGGACGCTGCCGACGATTGAGGAGTTGGAAGCGGAACTGGGGGCGGGCGGAGAACCTGAGGGATGAGTCCAGGCAGGGCGACAGGCCTAGCCGAGTCAAAGGAAGTTCGCAATGCTTGGGTTGGCCGAACGCTTACGTTCCAACTTCCCGCGATTCGACGTGAATCCGGGCACCGGCGAGCCACTGGGGAAGAACACGCGGATGGTGACGCAGGACAATACGGTGTATCACAACGCGGGTTATCCGTCGCGGATCGTGCTGTCGGCGGCGGCGGCGACTTTGTGGGTGCATCGGCACCCGGAACGCGATTGGAGGCTGCCGACCACCAACCGCGGGAGGATCGGCAGGAGCTCCTGGTCTATTCAGGAAAACCGGGTTATTCTTTAATAGCGCCGAGGCTTATTCAAGGTTTCTTTCATAGTGGCTCAAGATCCTGAAAATACAAGATTGGGCAAGTTTTCCGTCTCCGTATTCGACGGCGAGACGGTGCGGGCCTTCCTGCCTCCACGTTTGCCGCCTGTCCCTCCGCTTCAGCTCGCAGGGCTACAGTTGGTGCTTGAGCAAGCGAATCAAGCGCTGGGGCGTCTGGATGGAATAGCCTCCGTGATCCCGGATCTTTCGTTGTTCCTCTACGCCTATGTCCGCAAGGAGGCGGTGCTGTCGTCTCAGATTGAGGGAACCCAGTCATCGCTCTCTGATCTTTTACTCTTTGAAAATGAGGCGGCTCCCGGGGTACCCCTGGAGGATGTCCAAGAAGTGTCGAACTATGTGGCGGCTCTGAACTATGGGATGGAGCATATCCGCTGAGGATTTCCTCTTTCCCTCAGGCTTATCCGCGAGATTCATGAAGTGCTGCTTTCTCATGGTCGAGGGACTAATAAGCAGTCCGGTGAATTTCGACGAAGTCAAAATTGGATTGGCGGAACCCGTCCTGGCAATGCTTTTTTCGTACCGCCTCCACCGGATAAGGTCGGGGAGTTGATGGGGGAGCTAGAACTGTTTCTTGATGATGAGGAACAGGAGCTACCGCATCTGATCCGGGCGGGTCTTGCGCACGTTCAGTTTGAGACGATCCATCCCTTCTTAGACGGCAACGGTCGCCTCGGTCGATTGTTGATCACTTTTCTGCTCTGCACGAGCGGGGCATTGAAGGATCCGATTCTCTACCTCAGTCTGTTTTTCAAAGCAAATCGGCAATCCTATTACGATCATTTGACCCGGGCGCGCACCGCGGGAGACTGGGAGTCCTGGATGGCGTTCTTCCTTCGGGGCGTGAGGGACACCGCGGAGCAGGCGGTGAGTTCTGCGCGACGAATGCTTTCGATGTTGGAAGCCGACCGCGCGAAGATTGAAGGCTTAGGGCGTCCAGCCGCTTCGGTTCTGCGCATCCATCAGTACATGAAAACGCGTCCGATCTTTTCGATTTCCGGGGCCGTCGGGGCGACGGGGATTTCGTATCCGACGGTGGCGGGTGGGGTGGAGCATATGCAACGGCTCGGAATTGTGAAGGAGATTACAGGCAAGCAGCGTGATCGTCTGTATGCATACGCCGAGTACCTGGAGATTTTGAACGAAGGCACGGAACCTCTCAGGCGAACTTCCTGAGGATGGCCTCCCGCGCGGTTGGCCGGGTCACAAACTTCATTGGGGCTTTTTCCGGCGGTGGTGTTTCTTGGCGAGGTCCATCGCTTCGGCCCTGAGTTCGTTCCAGAATTCGCGGGAGAATGGCATGTCGCCACCGCCAGTGGCGAGCCCCTCGACGAGAAGCGCTTCGAGTTGCGCGTTCTCTTCGCGGTGTTTAGCGTCGCGCGGCAACGAACGAACATACTCGCTCAAGTTACCGTAACCTTTTGTGGCGAGCTGTTCATCAATGAAGGTTCTGAGTCCGGTAGAGATATGGTGACGGTGGTCATCGGTGCCGCCCTTGGCGTTTATCCTATTTCCGGCAGTTGAACGCAGTCTGGCGAGTGAAATGGCGGCCAAGTGACGGACAATATTGGGGATGTCGAAGCCCACCCCCCGCCGCGCCACTCACCCAAAGGGTGATTCCGAATCCGCCCTCGCACCCTCTGGCGAAGACACCAAGCTGGACACCTT
>JAPKZA010000322.1 GCA_026394015.1 Acidobacteriota bacterium | reverse complement strand
GCGCCAGCAATCTCTTCCTCTCCCGCTCCTTCGTCCGCCGTCGAGAGGTCGCCACGCGCACCGCCCTCGGAGCCTCCACCCTCCAAATCCTCGCCCAATTTACGGTCGAAGGCCTCCTCGCCGCCACCCTCGCCACCGCCGCCGGCAGCCTCCTCGCGGCCGTCCTCATCCGCCTCCTCATCCTCGCCGCCCCCACTGACATCCCGCGCATCGAAGCTGCCGGCCTCAGCCCCTCTGCCCTGGCCTTCGCCGCCGCAACGGCCTTCCTCGCGACCCTGGCCTGCATCCTCGGCCCCGCCCTCCTCCTCCGCCCCGGCCACGCCCGCACGAGCCAACGGCTCCAGTCCGCCTTCGTCTTCGCTCAGACCGCCCTCACCGTCGCCATCCTCGCGGTCGGCCTACTCATCGCCATCAGCTACCGCGCCATGCTCCGCACCGACACCGGCTTCGCCAACCGCGACACCCTGACGATGAACCTGGCCCTGCGCGGCCCCGACATCGACCCCGCCGCTCGCCGCCGCTTCTACTTCGAACTCCTCAGTCGACTCCGCGCCGCCCCTGAAGTCGCCAGCGCCGCCGCCGTCCTCCTCCGCCCCTTCGAAGGGCCCGTCGGCTGGGACTCGGAATACAGCTTCGAGTTCGAAGGCGGCCAGCGCGATCCCCATCTATTAACCAAAGCCAACTTCGAAGTCATCACCCCGCAATACTTCAACACCGTCGGCACCGCCCTCCTCGCCGGCCGCGATTTCACCGAACAGGATGCCGACGACTCCGAACGCGTCCTCATCATCAGCCAGTCCCTCGCCGCCCGCGCCAAAGCCGCCGGCTATGATCCCATCGGCCAGCGCCTCCGCGTCTTTGGAGCCTGGCGCAAGGTCGTCGGCGTAGTCGCCGATTCCCGCTACCGCCGCGTCATCGAGAAGGCCGACGACATCTACGTCCCCTATCGCCAAGCCAATCCGCCGACCAACTACCTCGTCCTCCGCGGCCCCGCCCCGCCCGCCGAACTGCTCGCCCTCGTCCGCCGTACGCTGAGATCCATCGACCCCGCCCAGGCCCTCGCTGGCGAAGCGACTCTCGGCCAAATGATCGAGCGCAACACCGCCCGCAGCCGTTTCAACGTTTGGATCCTGCTCCTGTTTGCCGCCGGAGCGCTGCTGCTCGCCGCCGCCGGCATCCACAGCGTCATCCGCGAATCGGTTGCCGTCCGGACCCGCGAGATCGCCATCAAGAACGCCCTCGGCGCCACCCGTTCCCGCCTGGTCGCCGAAGCGATTCGCGGCGCCCTCCTCGTCGTCGCCCTCGGCGAACTGGCCGGTTTGGCCGGGGCGCTCTACCTCGGCCGCGGGGCAGCGGATCTCCTTTACGGTGTCTCCGCCGCCGACCCCGGCGTCTTTCTCGCCGTCGCGACGCTCGTCTTCGCCATCGCCGCCGTCGCCTCGTTCGTCCCCGCCTGGCTCGCCTCCGGGCAGGATCCCCGCACCGGCCTCCAGGCAGAGTAGCTCGGAGGTTGTTCATCATCTAGCCCTTCAGATGAGTCGCGGAAGCGCCGGATGACGACTACCCCGGAGAAGTAGTTACAGCTTCGTCAGTCTGCTTAACAGAAAATCGAAATTGTTTTGAATCTCTCGTCGCGATTAAACATCTTGACCGATATTCAAACTTTACCTTTGCGGCTGAGCGCCGCAAATAAGGAACTTTCTATGAGTACGAAACCTAACGAGAACCAAGTCAGGCTACGCGTAGCTGGTATCTACTACGATGAGCTATTCGACATTAATGTTTTCACTGCTGTCCGAAACAACTCGAGAACGGGCGCCACGTGTTGTAAACATGGGTCTTAAGCCGTTGGAATTGAGTTCGGAAAGTTGCGGTCTAGTTTTTCGGGTTACTGTCTCCT
>JAPKZA010000524.1 GCA_026394015.1 Acidobacteriota bacterium | reverse complement strand
CGGATCCTCAGATGGGTGTCGGGGGGAGTATGAGCCTGTCGAGTTCGGTGCCGAAGGCGTTTTTGGATCGAGTTCCCCTGCATCTCGTCTATCCGATGGACCGGCCGGGGAGGTACGAGGTGCGGTACACCGAGTTTAGGCATCGGCCGGGGAGCACGGAGAGAACGGTGTACCAGCAATCGGACTGGACGGCGTTGGAGGTGGGGGCGTCGACGGCGGCCCAGCGGCGGGCTTGGTTTAATGCTTTGACCGCGTCGCGGCCAAACGATGTGGTTACGGTGCTGGCTGATTGTTTGCCGTCGCTGTTGGCAGAACGGAGCGAAGCGAGTTTGCGGATTTTAGCGCGGTACCTTGCCTTCCGTGACCGACGGATTCGGCAGTATGCGGAGTACGCGCTCAACTATTTTGATGCCGGGATGCGGCGACGGGTGGTGCCGGGTCGGGAGCCGTTGCGGGGCGGGGTGCGGTAGTTTAATTGGGCACGGCGACGAGTTCGAAGGCGAGCATGGCGTCCATGCTGGGGAGGCCTTCGAAGACGAGGGCGGTGCTGGCGGGGGGGCGGGCGGAATCGAAGAAGTCGAAGCGGATTTTGCGCGCCGTTTCGAGGAGGCGGTTCGAGAGGGGATAGAGATGCGAGAAGAGCACCTTTTTCATGCCGGATTTTTGGGCATCGAGCACTTTGGCCATGCGTTCAAAGGCGAGACGGATATCGCTTTCCTGGCTATTAAAGGCGGTCTGGGTGCCGGTGAGGATGAGCTGGGGGGCCTTCGTGAGCACGAGCTTCGAGAAGTTCGGGGACGGGGTCATGTCGGCCGGGTTGAGGAACACCACAGCGTCAGCAGGGGCCATCTGGAGGCGCACCACGGCTTCGCACTCGGCTAGGCTCGAGCCGTGGGCCCGCTGGGCCTGGACGGCCGTGGTGGCGGCATTAGGGAAGGCCGTCGCCAGACGGGAACGCACTTCGCCGATCTGCGTGAGCGAGGAGAGCAGGCAGGTGACGCGGAGGACATCGGGCTTGGCGCTTCCGGCGATTTGGGTGGCCTTCGAGAGATCGGTGATGGCGCGGTCGAGCATCGGCAGGACTTGGTCGGGATCTTCCTTGGAGATGCCTCCCATGCCGGAGAGGAAGGCTAAGCCCTGGTTGTTGACGGACTTTCGGCCGACGATGACGGCTTCGATGATGACTTGGGAGCCTTCGCCGGGGAGCAGGCCGACGAGGATGGTGGAGAGGGCGGGGAGGGGAAGCTTCTTGTCGGTGAATTCGTCACTGACGATGGCTTGGACGCGGCGGAGGTCGCCGGTGCCGGCGACGAATGCGCGGAGCTTGACGATTTGGCCGCCGCGGGCTTGGGTACGGAGGGACTTGATGGCTTCGCGGACCTGGGCGGAGAGGAGGCCTTTGCCGGAAAGGGGAGAGACGAGGAACTCCAGCCGCGCGGTTTCCACGGTTACGGCGGCCGGGGGATCGGGGGGGATCTCCAGAACCTGAGTAATCTCTTCTTTTTTCTTGTTTTTCTTCTGCGCGGGGAGCAGGCAGGCTGTGGCCAGGAGAACGGCACAGCAAAGGGGAAATGCGCGGCTGAGCATCTGCCCTTGATTTTAGCAGAAGCCAAGAAAAAGCCTGGCGCCGGGGGGCCGGCGCCAGGCGGGTTGGGGTTTGGAGGGAGGCTTACGCCATGTCTAACTGGCGGTTGCGGCGGAGATAGCCGAGGTAGGCGAGGCCGGTGCCGACGGTGAGCAAGGTTGCCGCGTCCGGGGTCTCCGTGGGGGGAGGGGGCGGGGGCGGGGCCGAGGTGATGGTGGAGGTGCCGCGGGATAGGTTGTCCAGGACGATGTAGCGACCTGAGGGTGAGGGATCGGTAATGGTGATATCGAAGTAGCTAAAGGTTTGGGTGTCGCTGGAGACGCCGAAGAAGGTTAGTCCGGGTTGGTTGAGCGTGGTTACGGTTTGGGCGCTCATGCCTTGGGGGGTGACGGCGATGGTGCCGGAGCTGCCGGTACCGCCGCCGAGGCCGAGGTTGACGGCGAAGGCGCTGACATTGGTGGGAACGCCACCGCTACGGAAGTTGACGCGCATGGAGATGCTGTTGGGGCCGGTGCTCGTGGGGGAGAAGACGATGGCTTGCGTGCCCCAGTTCCAGTAGCTCTGGCTGGCGTTGGCGTTGGCTTGGCCAAGGATGTTGCTGGCGCCGATGCTGCCGATGATTTGAAAGTCACTCGTGACGTAGCCGTTTAGGTTGTTGTAGTAGGCTACGCTCCCGATGGCAATGGCGCTGTTAACGACCAGACCGGAGCTCGATGGGCCCGTGGTATAACCGGCAGCGACGTTTGCGAAATTGAGGGTCAGTACGGAGGTGGTGTCGGCCACCCAACTCGAGTTAGTCGAATAAGTCAAAGTCCCGGCTGTCAGCGGGGTCACGGCAAACACAGCAAAGACGGCTGCGGCCGAGCGAAGTCGGAGGATGTGCCTCATGGATAATTCCTATTGCCGGAGTGCGGAACACTCTGGACTTTATGTTCTGTTTCAGTACCGAAGTACTATAACAAGACGTAAGTTCTCAGCTCCGAGTGGGAGGGAAGTCCTGGGAAGTTACTCGTGGAATTCCGTAAGCCGTTTGTCGGCGGTTATTGGAGGGAGCGGGTGACTTTGGCGCCGTAGGCGCGGGCTTCGGCGAGGACCTGAGCGCGGTTGAGCGTCAGGGGTTCCTTGCGGCGGACGACGAGGCGGCCGTTGATGACGACGTCGTTCACGTCGGAGCCTTTGAGGGCGTAGACGAGGGCGGAGTAGACGTTGAAGAGGGGGACGGCTTGGGCTTGATCGATGTTGATAGTGATGAGGTCGGCTCGTTTGCCGACTTCGAGGGAGCCGATTTCTTTTTCGAGGCCAAGGACGCGGGCACCGTCGATGGTGGCCATCGAGAAGAGTTTGGTGGCGGGGAGGGCGGTGGGATCGTTGGCGGTGACTTTGGCGAGTTTGCCGGCGAGGTCCATTTCTTCGAAGAGGTTGAGGTCGTTGTTGGAACCGGCGGGGCCGTCGGGGCCGAGGCCGAGGGCGACATCGAGGCGGAGGAGTTTCAGGATGGGGGCGATGCCGCTGGCCAGTTTCATGTTGCTGCTGGGGCAGTGGGCGACGCCGACGCCGCGTTTGGCGAGCGTGGCGATGTCGGCATCGTCGAGCCAGACGCCGTGGGCGGCGACGGTGCGACCGGTGAGGACGCCGAGTTTGTCGAGGGCTTGGGTGGGACTGAGGCCGCGCTGTTTTTGGGTGTCGTCGTTTTCCTTTTTGGTTTCCGAGAGGTGGATGACGAGGGGGGCGCCGTA
The DNA here is from genome assembly GCA_026394015.1 of Acidobacteriota bacterium. Lineage (GTDB taxonomy): Bacteria > Acidobacteriota > Terriglobia > Bryobacterales > Bryobacteraceae. Next base: position 6,584 of record JAPKZA010000524.1, on the reverse strand, counting down.
TTTGTTGGCGAGGGCGCGGGAGGCTTGGAGGGTTTCGTCGGAGTTGGTATAGATGGCGTGGGGGGCGACGGCGGCGGTGATGAGCGAATCACCGGCGAACTGCTTGAGGAAGGCTTCGGTACGTTTGAGGGCGTCGGCGGGGGTTTTGGCGTCGGGGACGGGGAAGCCGATGACGGTTTGGCCGAGGACGGCGCGCATGCCGGCTTTACGGGTGGTTTCGGCGATGACCTCTTCGAAGTAATACATGTCGGTGTAAGTGGTGGTGCCGGAGAGTAACATCTCGAGAACGGCCAGGTTGGTGCCGACGCGGACAAAGTCTGGAGTTACGTTTTTGGCTTCGGCGGGGAAGATATAGCGTTCGAGCCAGTCCTGGAGGCGGAGGTCGTCGGCGATGCCGCGGAAGAGGGTCATGGGGGCATGGGTGTGGGTGTTGATGAGGCCGGGGGTGAGGATGGAGTCGGGGCGGAGGAGGCGGGCTTTGGGTTGGTACTGGCGGTTGATTTCAGCGGCGGGGCCGACGGCGACGATGCGGTCTTTGACGATGGCGACGGCGCCGTTTTCGATGACGCGGCGGGCGGCGTCCATGGTGACGACGTAGCGGGCGGTGATGATGAGGTCGGCGGGGGCGGCTTGGAGGGTGACGGCGAGGAGGAGGCTAGCGAAAAAACGAATCATTGAAGGACTCCGGGAGTAGTTCGGCGATCGAGTAGGATTTCGAGAGACCGGCGAGGTTGACGAGGGTAATGACGGCGTCGGGGGCGAATTCCGAGAGAATCTGGCGACAGGCGCCGCAGGGCGGGGTGAGGGTGGGGGTGTCGGCGGCGATGGCGATGCGGACGAAGGATCCGGGGCGAGCCCCTTCGCTGATGGCTTTTACGACGGCTACTCGTTCGGCGCAGATGGTGAGGCCGTAGGTCGCATTCTCGACGTTGCAGCCGGTGTAGATTTCGCCGGGGGAGGTTTCGAGGGCGGCGCCGACGCGGAAGTTGGAATAGGGGGCGTGGGCGTGTTCGCGGGCGGCGATGGCGAGTTGGGCCAGATCACTGTTGGGATTGGGCATGCAATTGCGGGATGACGGCGCGGAGGAGGGATTTGAAGCGGTCGGCTTGCTGGCGGCCGGTTTCGAGGACCTCTTCGTGGTTGAGTTCCTGATTGAGCATCCCGGCGGCCATGTTGGTGACGCAGGAGAAGGCGAGGACCTTCATGCGCATGTGGGCGGCGACGATGACTTCGGCGACGGTGGACATGCCGACAAGGTCGGCGCCGATGGCGCGGAGGTAGCGGATTTCGGCTGGGGTTTCGTAGCTGGGGCCGAGGAGGCCGGCGTAGACCCCGGTGGGCATATTGAAGCCGAGTTGTTGGGCGGTTTGGAGGGCGAGGGCTTGGTAGGCCGGGGTGTAGGCGAAGGTCATGCCGGGGAAGCGAGGGCCCCAGGCCTCGTTGTTGGGGCCGGAGAGGGGGTTCACGCCTTGCAGGTTGAGGTGATCGGTGATGAGGACGAGATCGCCGGGCTGGTAGGTGGCCTTAATGCCGCCGGCGGCGTTCGTGAGGATGACGGAGTGGGTGCCGAGGTTTCCCAGGACGCGCATGGCGAAGGTGGACTGGGCAGGGGTGTAGCCCTCATAGAGGTGGGCGCGACCGGCGAGGACGGCGACCGTGCGCCCGGCGATGCGGCCGACGACGAGTTTGCCGGCGTGGCCGACGGCGGTGGAGGCAGGCCAGTGGGGGATGTCGGCGTAGGGGATGACGGTGGGATCTTCCACTTCGTCCGCGAAGGAACCCAGGCCGCTGCCGAGGACGACGCCGATTTCGGGAAGGACGGGAAGTTTGAGCTTGAGTTCGGTAACGGCGGCTTCGACCATCATGTGAGGAGACCTACAAGGGGGGCGGGAGGGGCGGCGGCGACGATTCGGAGGCCGTGGTCGGACGCGGGGGAGCGAGCGTGAGTGCCGAAGCTGCTGTCGGGGGACAGGCCGATCGGGGGGATCTTGAGCTTGCGTTGGGCGTTGGTAGCGACCGCCCATGGGGCAAGAGCGGATTTTGGGGAGCGTGCGTCAGTGCCGCTCTTGGGAAAGACAAGGAGGTTGTCGTTGCGTTCGGTGTCGGGGGGATCGATGATCATGTAAGGAGACCAGCGATGCAGGCGGACATAAAGTTGGCGAGGGTGCCGGCGGCGACGGCGCGGAGGCCGAGACGGGCGAGGTCGGATTTGCGGGAGGGGACGAGGGCGCCGATGCCACCGACTTGGATGGCGATGGAGGAGATGTTGGCGAAGCCACAGAGGGCGTAGGTGGCGATGACTTTGGAGCGGGGATCGAGAATGATGCCTTGTTCGGGGAGTTTGCCGAGATCGATGAAGGCGACGAATTCGTTGAGGACGAGGCGGGTGCCGAGGAGCTGACCGACGTGGGGGGCGTCCTGCCAGTTGACGCCGAGGAGGAAGGCGATGGGGGCGAAGATCCAGCCGAAGAGTTGCTGCATGGTGGCGGGGAACCACGGGAGGAGCGAGTGCAGCCAGCCGAAGCCGCCGTTGACGAGGGCGATGAGCGAGACAAAGGCGATGAGCATGGCACCGATGTTGAGAGCGAGTTGGAGGCCGTCGCCAGCGCCGCGGGCGGCGGCGTCGATGACGTTGACGCCGGGCGTTTCGATTTCGATTTTGATGCCGCCGAGGGTTTCGGGTTCTTCCGTTTCGGGGATGAACATTTTGGCGAGCATGATGGTGGCGGGGGCGGTCATGATGACGGCGGTGAGGAGGTGGCCGATTTCGACTTTGGCGAACAGGACGTAGGCGGCCATGACGGCACCGGAGACGTGGGCCATGCCGGAGGTCATGATGGTGAAAAGTTCGCTTTGGGTGAGGCCGATGAGGAAGGGGCGGATGGTGAGGGGGGCTTCGGTTTGGCCCATGAAGATGCTGGCGGCGACGCAGGTGGATTCGGCACCGCTGGCGCCCATGACGCGGCGCATGACGAGGGCCATGCCCTTGATGATGACCTGCATGACGCCGAGGTAATACAGGACGCCGAAGAGGGCCGCGATGAAGATGACGATGGGGAGGACTTGGAAGGCGAAGAGAACGCCGAAGGGTCCGGTGGATTTGCCGAGGGGGCCAAAGAGAAAGCTGGAGCCTTCTTCGGCGTAGCGGAGGAGGGCTTCGACGGCCTTGCTAGCGGTTTCGAAGGCTCCGCGCAACGGGGTTTTGAGAACGAGGAGAGCGAAGAGCAGTTGGAGGCCGAGGCCCCAGGCGAGGAGTTGGGGGCGGATCGCTCGACGGTTGGTCGAGAAGAACCAGGCCACCGCGAGGATGACGACCAGTCCGACGGCCCCCATGGCTCTTAGCTGACGACTTCGAGGATGATTTCGCGTTCTTCGGGTGCCGAGGCGGAGATGCGGAAGGCATCTTCGACCAGATCGGCGGCCTCTTCGACGTTGGCTTCGTCGCGGTAGTAGAGGCGGCAAAGAATGGTGCCGGGATCGATTTTCTGGCCGACTTTGACTTCGAGGATGACGCCGACGGCGTGATCGATCTGGTCATCTTTGGTGTTGCGGCCGGCCCCGATGAGGGTGGACGCCGCGCCGATGACTTGGGCGTCGACGGCGGAGACGTAGCCGCCGCGGGTGGTGACGATGTCGCGCGCGCCGGTGGCGTTGGGGAGAAGTTCGAACTTATCGAGAACGGTGGGGTCACCGCCCTGGGCCTTGATGACCTCTTTGAGCTTCTTGTAGGCAGAGCCGTCGACGAGTTTGCGTTGGGCGATTTCGCGGGCTTCTTCGATGGTGGGGACGATTTTGCCGAGGTGGATCATGCGGGCGGCGATTTCGATCGAAAGGCGGGTGAGATCGATGGGGCCGGCATTTTGGAGGGTCTGGGAGACCTCCATGATTTCAAGGGCGTTCCCGATGGCGTAGCCGAGGGGCTGGTTCATGTCGGTGATGAGCGCCTGGACACGCTTGCCATTACGGCGGCCGATGGCGACCATGAGCTGGGCGAGGCGACGGGCGTCCACCTGCTTTTTCATGAAGGCGCCGGTGCCGACTTTGACATCGAGGATGAGGGCGTCGAGACCGACGGCCAACTTCTTCGACATGATGGAGCTGGCGATGAGCGGGATGGATTCGACGGTACCGGAGGCGTCGCGGAGGGCGTAGAGGAGACCGTCGGCGGGGGCGATTTGGGGAGTTTGGCCGACGAAGGCGAGCTTGAGCTTCGCGACTTGGGCTTTGAACTCGTCGATCGTGAGATTGGTACGGAAGCCGGGGATGGATTCGAGTTTATCGAGGGTTCCGCCGGTGTGGCCGAGAGCGCGGCCGGAGATCATGGGCACCGTGACACCGGCAGCAGCGGCGATGGGAGCGGCGATGAGACTGGTTTTGTCACCGACGCCGCCGGTGGAGTGTTTATCCACTTTCAGGCCGGGAATGTCAGAGAAATCGACGCGTTCGCCGCTATTGAGGAGCAGCTCGGTCATGACACCGACTTCTTTTTCGGACATGCCGGAATAGAAGGTGGCCATGAGGAAGGCGGACATCTGGTAGTCCGGGATTTCTCCGCGCGTATACCCTTCTACGAGGTAGGCGAGCTCTTCGGCCGAGAGTTCTTCGCCGTCTCTTTTACGGGTGATTAGGTCGACGGTACGCATGTTAGATCCCCAGCGTAACACGTTAATTCGTTGAAAGTAAAACGCTAGACGCAACTAAAAGGGGCGATGGGGCAAACAGTTGGGTTGGCGCGCGGGGGAGGAAACTGGAGACGGCGACCGCGAATTCTTGGAAACACTTGGCGGTGGGAAGGGTTCGTTCTATTAGGAGAACGAATATGACGAGGCGGATGGTAAGCGTGGCTTTGGCCACAGTGGTATTTCTGACGATGCCGGAAGGGATGATGGCCAAGCGCCGGGTGGTGGTAGCGCAGCGGACCAGGGTGGTACTCCGGCCGGGGCATCCGATCGGGCGGGTGACGAATAGGATGGTGATTGTGAGGCCGGCGCGGCGAGTGGTGGCGATTCGCGGGCCGGTCGTATTTCTCCCGCCGGTTGTGTGGGGGGCGAGAGCGGGGACACTGCCGGGACGGGATCGGTTGGCGTGGGAGGACAGCGAGACGATCCGGCGGAACGAAGATTGGGTGGATTTCGACTTGGGGGTGGACGGGCGAGGGGATTCGCTGTATCTGCGAATTGACGGGCGGGCGAAGTTGGACTTTGCGGAGGTGACGTTTGAGAACGGCCAGGTGCAGGTGGTCGATTTCCATGAGCGGGCGCAGAAGGCCGGTACGTTTCAGCTGCTCGATTTCGCGGATGGACGGAAAGTGGAGTCCGTGCGAATGGTGGCCAAGGCGGTGACCAATGAGGCGAAGTTGACGGTGTACCTGAAGAGATAGCTATTTGGCGCGCATCCGGTTGTTCTTCGGATTGTGTTCGAGTTCGGCGAGTCCGAGGGCTTCCATCAGCGGCGGGACGTAGACGCCGAAACGGCCGCGGAAGCCCTTTTTGAGTCCGTACCAGCCGCCGAGGGGGTTATCGGGAGAGCGGCCCCAGGCTTCGACGGTGCCGTCTTTGGCGGGTTTTTGTTCGTCGGCGCCGCCGAGGTCGACCCAGTCGCCGACGCATTTCAGCATGGCGTGGAGGTCTGCGAGGCAGCGGGCGTCGTAGTGGAGAATCGTCTTGCCGACGGTGCAGACGAGGATTCTAACGCCGTCCTTTCCGCCGGTGTGCATGGTGAACCCGGAGGCACCGGGGGGTCTGCTTGGGGCGGTCGAAGTTGGCCACAGGGGATCAGCGTAGCCCCAAATCCACGGGAGCGCAATGGATTAGTATTGATTCACCTGACTGCGACGAAGCTGTCATGACTTGCGCATACTGCACTGATAGGTTCTGGCTTATGACCAGACGTGATCTTTTCAACGCGGGCGGGGTGGCTTTGGCTGCTTCGGCCGCCTCGCAACTTACCGCACAACGACGGGTGCAATGGCGGACGCTGGACGGCAAGCAGCCGCTGGTGATCGGCCACCGGGGCGCTTGCGGATATCTGCCGGAGCATACGATTGAATCGTATCGCCGGGCGATCGAGCTCGGCGCCGATTTCGTGGAGCCGGATTTGGTTACGACCAAAGACGGACAATTGATTGCGCGGCATGAGCCGGTGATGGACGATACGACGGACGTGAAGTCGCGGCCGGAGTTTGCGTCGAAGAAGACGACGAAGATGCTGGACGGGATCAAGACGACCGGCTTCTTTGCGAGTGACTTTACGTTGGCCGAGATTAAGACTTTGCGGGCGATCCAGCCGCGCGCGTCGCGTCCGCAGCAGTTTAACGGGCAGTTCCAGATTCCGACGCTGCAAGAGATTATTGAGATGGTGCAGGGAGAGAACTCGCGGCGGGCGCGGGTGGTGGGGATCTATCCGGAAACCAAGCACCCTTCGTTCCACGCGGCGCTGGGTTTACCGCAGGAAGAGCCATTGCTGGCGATTCTGGAGCGCTATGGTTGGAACCATCGGCGGGCTCCGGTTTTCATTCAATCGTTTGAGAGTATGCGAACGACTAACCCCAGCCTTCCCTCGTCCCCCGCCGTGTGCTGACGTAT
>JAPKZA010000093.1 GCA_026394015.1 Acidobacteriota bacterium | reverse complement strand
TTCCAAGTGCCTTATTCGTCATTTTTCGTTTTTTCCGCTGGGTTCGTTTTTCGCGCGGCCGACGGGGCTGAGGATTTCGGCTACCGCTTCCGGGTTCGATTGCGGTGTTCGGTGAAGCTTCCGACCGGGCTTGCGAGCCAGCCGTGGGCTCAGCCCCTGAGAGCGGGGCCGGAGTTCAGGCCGCCAAAGCGATTTTTCACGTTTTCGCTTTTTTGCTCGGATGGCGCTATCCATCTCATTCCAAGTGCCTTATTCGTCATTTTTCGTTTTTTCCGCTGGGTTCGTTTTTCGCGCGGCCGACGGGGCTGAGGATTTCGGCTACCGCTTCCGGGTTCGATTGCGGTGTTCGGTGAAGCTTACGACCGGGCTTGCGAGCCAGCCGTGGGCTCAGCCCCTGAGTGCGGGGCCGGAGTTCAGGCCACCAAGGCGATTTTTTGCATTTTCGCTTTTTTCTCGATCGGCTCTATTCAATTCATTACAATGGACTTATTCGCATTTCTTCAGCTTTCCGGCTGGGTTCGTTTTTCTAGGCAGCCAACGGAACGGGTGCGGCAGTCAATTTTTCGAGTAACTGATCTACGTCATAACCGGGGGCGATCTCGGCCATCAGCTCCTCATTTAGGATCACTTCGGCGACCCAACTGGGCAATTGGTAATTCGGTTCATTCTTTGCGCGGTCGGTGTGAGCGAGAATTTCCGCTACCACTTCCACCGGAGGTAACGGGTCGGCGAGCAAATTGGCGTCGGGCTCGTGATTGATCGGCTCTGGCGGTGCCAATGTGAAATCCCGCTGAATGAGTTTGAGCAGCTTTACGTAGTTGGTGTAAGCAGTCTGATGCGCTTTTTTCTCGCGCTGTAAGGAGCGCCAGAGTTTTTCTTTTTGCAGGCTGCGTTCATAACTGAACATTTGGAGTTCGGTATCGGAGATTCCATCGTAGCTGCGCAGAGTCTCGTCGACGCCGTGCTGGCGAATTTGCGTTTCGAGCGAGATTGTTCGCTCTAGTTGGAAGAGTTCGACGCACATATGCCGGAGCATGGTTTGTTGACACTCCGATTTTGGTTGATACTGCCGGACGTGCTTTCGATAAAGCCGGAGGTAGGCAGCCCGGCAATCGGCGGAGAGTAGGGCGATGCACTCTGGAAGTTCCTCTTTGCTCGGGTCTAAATGCTCGCCGGTGGAGATGCTGTTTAGAGAGCTGATGTACTTCCCGATTTCGGAGACCGGGCCGCGGCTTTTGGCTCCGTTTTCGCGGGCGGCCTCCGCGCGCCGAGCTTTCTGTTCATCGGTCATGATTACCCCTTTTGCTGCAGAAGTGAAGAGTGTTAGTGCAGTTAGAGTTTATGGAGGCGGAGGAGGGCGGCCAGATGAGCGAATTTTTATCACAATCGATAACTCTATTTTTTTCAGTTGATTAGGCGGGGCACATTTATTTTTTCACTCTGTGAATGACTCAGTTCACATCGGCGATTTGTGGTGGGAAGGTAGAAGATCGTGCTGTGGATATTGGGTACGCTATGCTGACGCTTCTTCAGGACATCCCTGAAGAAGGGATCCTAATCACGAGGCGGGGTGGTTGGATTGTCCGAGAGGGGCGGACGGCCACCCGCCGAGAGGTTAAGACTCATTTGGTTGGGCGTGAGAGTTCGAAGAATTGAGGGACTTCGTGGTGTCTTTCCGCAATTTCGTGCGGGTGAGGAGTACGTCCGAGAGAGGAGCCCGGTTGGCCCGCCGCCACGGCGTAGGTTCGTGGCTTTTCGCAAGGCGACGACCGGCGGACCGGTGTCAGGGGATGCCCGCAATTCGACCGTCTGTTGCGCGGCTGCTGAATGGGGCCCCGTGGTAGAGGCTGGGCTTTAGCGTTCGATGAGGGAGGAGATTGCCGTTTCTAACTCTTGCGCTCTGGGACTGGCCTTAGTGGAGGGGAATTGCTGGCGTGTTTGCCACTCGGCAAAGAGTTGGTCCCGGCGGGCAAGATTGAACGGCGGCGGAGGCAGGGGAGGCGCAGCGGAAAGGTTGGCACCGAGAGAGTAGAGCCGGGTAGCGGGTAGCCGCGGCGAAGCGCTGGGAATCAAAGTGACCAAGGCGTTTTCGATCCGCGCCGCAGCGGGCCCCAGATACGATGCGAAGGCATCCGGAGCGGCTTCCATGAGAGAGAGCAGACTGAACGGGGAATCGGCCCCGAGTTGGCGCAACTTGCCCTTATCCACGGAGGAAATGGGAAGGTTGTCGATGAAGTCCGGCAGAGGCACCTCTATCCGATAGAGTACGCCTCAGAGCCAAATCTTGCACTGTAGGCATAAGGGATGGTTCCCTCGCCGCCTGATCACAAGGCGTGGCCAACCGGTGGCGCTGTTGTCCGCGGTGAAGCGACCACGCCAAGGACGCTACGGCACCTGTGATTGAGGGCAAAGGGACGCCGGGCCCGCTCTGCCCGACGACGGCGAACGACTGTGACCTCTTATTTGATTGACACTACTGTTTGGGTCGCGCTTTCGTGGGGTCGGCATCCGCATAGTTCCACAGCCCACCGTTGGCTCCGCGATCTGCCAAAGGCGAGTGTGCGGTTGCTCTTCTGCCGGGTAACCCAGTTGGGCTTGCTTCGATTGCTTACGAATGAGTTGGTGATGGGCCAGAGCGTATTTTCGATTGAGGAAGCGCTCGATGGCCTAGACCGATGGCGAGAGGATCCCAGAGTGGAATTTATGGGGGAACCGTTGGGTACCGAGAAGGCTTTTCGTCATGCGACGGCGGGGTCGGCAAAGAAATCCGCTACCAAGGTGATCATAGACGCCTATCTAGCGGGATTTGCCGGATCGGAACGAGCTACGTTGGTGACTTTGGATAAGGCGCTGAGTAAACTCGGGCATCGAGCCGGGACGACCGTTCTGCTGCTTTCCACTCCATAAAAGCGAAGAGTAGCGAGGGACGGGTCTCCCGCCGCTCGCTTGGCGTTCCTCACGGCGGCGTCAACCCGTTCTCCCAGTCCGCACGCAGGAAACCGCCAACAGGAACTCCGCGGGAGATGGCCGAGGCTTGCCACGCCGAACACCAAAATGACGCTATCACCGGAGGGGCCGTAAATCCGGCAGCTTCGCTTCCCTGTCGGGCCATTTCGTATACTCAGCGCTATGGTTCGCCTCGCCCTCGTGCTCTTCCTCACCGTTGCCTTTCATCAGGCGCAATCGCCGACCTATGACCTGGCGATCAACAACGGCCGTGTGATCGACCCCGCATCCGGACTGGACGCCATCCGCCATATCGGCGTCCAAGGGGGCAAGATCACGGCCATTTCCGTGACTCCGCTGCGAGCGGGCCGCTTGATTGACGCCAAGGGGCACGTCGTCTCCCCAGGGTTTATCGACCTGCACTCCCACGGCATCGATAACGCATCCAATGAGTACCAGGCCCACGACGGGGTCACGTCCGCGCTGGAGCTCGAAGCCGGGCTGCCGGCCATCCAAACCTATTTCGACTCCCGGCGGGGGAAGGCCATTCTGAATCACGGGGCCACCGTATCGCACACTGCCCTTCGCGTGGCCGCGATGAAGAAGAACGCAGGCGTCGCAATCACCAACTCAGTGGCCGCGGTCGCTCAGCCGGGGCGCAACGACAGGCTCGAGGACGAAGAGGAGTTCAGCCGCCTGGCTTATCTGATGGAACAAGGCTTGCAGCAAGGCGGCCTGGGGATTGGAGCGCTCCCGGCTTACGTGCCCGGCGCGACCCGCGCCGAGTTCTATCGCGTCTATCAGATGGCCGCCCGTTGGGGCGTCCCCGTCTACACGCATGTGCGGGGACGGGGCGAGGAGGGCATCCAGGAAGCGATTGCCAACGCCGCCGGCAGCGGGGCGAGCCTCCATATCGTGCACCTGAATAGCTCCAGCCGGGGCGCGATTCCGCTGATGCTCGATATGATCGCGGGGGCACGGAAACGCGGTATCGACGTGACGACGGAAGCCTATCCGTATACGGCCGGCTCCACGTTTATTGAGTCGGCCATCTTCGACGACGGGTGGCAGCAATCGATGCAGATCAGCTACAACGACCTGCAATGGCAAGCGACCGGCGAACGGCTGACAAAAGAGACTTTCGATAAGTATCGGAAAGTAGGCGGTATCGTTATCCAACACGCGATGCGGCCGGAGTGGATCAAGATGGCGATGTCGTCTCCGTTTGTGATCGTCGCCTCCGACACGATGCCGTACGCGAAAGGGGCGCACCCGCGCGGCGGGGGTACTTTCAGCAAGGTGCTGGGAGAATTCGTCCGCGAGATGAAAGTGACGAGTCTGATCGAAGCCCTTCGCCGCATGACGCTATTGCCGGCCCAGCGGCTGGAGCCCATCGCGCCAGGGATGAAGAATAAGGGCCGTATCCGGATCGGGGCCGATGCCGACATTACCGTCTTCGATCCCGAGACGGTGAAAGACACGGGCACCTACGAGACCGGGCCCCAATTTTCGCGGGGCATTCCGTATGTGATCGTGAACGGGGTTCTGGTGGTCGACCAGGGGAAGACCGTTGCCAACGCGTTTCCGGGGCAAGCGATTCGGGGTAACTACCAGGCGAAGTAAGGCCTCCGCGAATTGAGACTGGAAACAGGGCTTTGGGTTTATCCGACCACCCGAATATGGGGGAGCAGGTTGGACGAATCCCGACACGCCGCGGGTCTAGAGAACGGGCCTGGGCGAACGTTCGGAATGGTGGTCTGATTGAGTGGGAATGCCTTCCCCCGACGAGAAAGGTGGTCGGGAACGAACGCTCGCGCAGGGAAGACCGCTCTGTTTTCGGCGGGGCTCCAGGGCTACGATCAAGACGAACCGAGCCTACTCATGACCCTTAATGAAGTCGAGACGCTGGCGGAGGGCGGCGGATAAGCCGGCTTCCATTGCCGGGGTGATGAGACCGACGTCGAGGAGGTCGCGGACGTGGGTCATGTCCTTCAGACGGTTGCTCGTCAATTTCATGCGCAGGAGATGATCGACGGGCGCGACACGGATGCCGGGAAAGGACGGGCGGGCGGCTAGTTCGGGTACCGGCTCGAGATAGTCGGGCCGAACCTTTTCGCCGGCGAAGACGAAATGGATTGCGCCTTTGGCTTTTCGTTGGGCAGCGTCGATGAGCTCGTCAAGCGAGCGTTTTCCTCGCTGACCGCCCGAACATGAAGAAATACCGCCATGCCGCCAACTAGTTCATGGGGTACGCCAGCGTCGGCCATGAGGGCGGCGAGGCGATCCACGATGTTGAGGAGTTCGTCCGCTTCCGCGTAGAATAGCGTGTTTCCGAGCATCCTGCTCCACTGTAACAGGAACTTCGCTGGCGGTTCGGCGGTTCAGCGGGGTAAGTAGATCCGGCAGGCCGAAAGATCGGGGCCTGGTCTCATTTCTGTTCGCACGTAGTCGATGAGTTGGCGCGGGGCGAAGACGCGCCACAGGGGATGGGTAGTCCATTGCTCGTCCGGCAAACAGACCGTGGGAACGGCGCCGTCGCGGATTTGCCGGATTAGCTGCTGTTGGCCGTCCGGACCGAAGGCGGAGTTCAACGGGTAATCGTACAGGGTGGGATTGGGGACGCCCGAGGCCAAATAGATGATGGTGGCACCGGGGTGGAGGACGAAGATGCCGCGGGGGTCCGACTGTTCGGCCGGAAGCCGGAGCGCGGCGGATGCGGCGGCGGCCGCAAACTCCGGGGAGACACGGAGCCCACGAAAAACTTGGCCGTGAGCGACCGTGGCCGGCAAGGGACGCTGGATCATCATGAGCCAGACGCCAAACTGGAGCAGAAGAACCGCGCCGCCGGCCCAGGCAGCGAGCCGGTAGAAGCCCGAATGGGGAAGGGCCAGGCGGGCGAGCAAGGGAAGAGAGAGGGCGACAAACGGAGCGCAAAGGGCGATGTGCGGCCCGTCGGGCCGAGGATAGACGAACCCGAGGGAAGCGAGGGCAAACACGAGTTGCATGCGCAGCGGGGCGAGGCGGGGCGCGCCGAGTTTTTGCGCCAGTGGCAGGACGGCGAGCAGGAGAAAAGGGGCGAGGTAGCGGAGCGAGCGCCCCCATAAAAGTGTTCCGGAAGGGAAACCGAATTCGTTCCAAAGCGCGCGGGGCGAGAGGTGGATTTGAGCCAGGTAAGAGAGACTGGCGACCTGAGCATAAACGGTTTTGTTGAAGAAGCCGAAGTGAATGAACGCCGGCAGGCCGCCGGAGAGAGCGATGGGCAGCAGGGGAAGGGTGGCGGCGAAGACGAAGGCACCGGCGACGAATGGGGTGAGACGGGGCCAGGAGAGGGCGAGGACGGCGAGGAGGGCGAGGAGGCAGAGGAGCCCGATGTTCTGTTTGGTGGCGAAGGCGAGACCGGCGAAGAGGCCGGCCGCCGCGGCCCAGCGGGCGCGGGACTGGGAACGGAAGAGACGAATGGCGCAGTATTGGGCGGCGAGAGCGAACAAAAGCGCCAAGGGATTGTAGGTGGAAGAGTTTTCGGGGATGGTCCAGAGGAGGGTGGCGACGAGGACGAAGGAGAGTTGGAAGCGGGAGAGGCGGAGGGCGAGGCCGGCGGCGAGGGTGAGGAGGGCGGAGAGCGCGTAGAGGACGACGGTGAGAGCGCGGACGAGGGCGATGCTGGGACCGAAGAAGTTCTGCAAGACCAATTGGAACTGGAAGGCGAGGGGGGTGACGCCGCAGAAGACATCCTGATAGAGGCGTTGCCCGTGGGCGAGACGCTGGGTGACCAGGACCATCCAGGCTTCGTCGGGGCTGGGGTCGAAGCGCGCCAAGGCGGCGTAGTAGGCGGCCAGGGAGGCGGCAATCAGGAGGGCGATGAGACGAAGCAAAACGGGGCTAGGCAGCACTGGAGAGGAGAGAGTTGACCGACTGCTGGAATTGGTCGCGGTCCTGGTGGATTTGTTCGGGGGTTCGTCGGGAGGCGTGGTGGAGGGCTTGGCGGATATGGGAGAGTGCGGTGGGAAGATCGCGCCCGACGGTATCGCGCCAGAAGGAGCGACGCAAAAAGGAGAACGAGGTTTGGATGCGGAGAAGTTCGCCGATGAGGAGTGAGCAAGGAATGGGATTTCCGGCGTCCGGGCGGGTGAGGCCGGCGACGCCAAAGCGGGATTGGACGTGGGGGCGGATGGAATCGACGGTGCCGTCGGTAAGGGCTTTGAAGATATTCGGGGAGCGGCGGGCGATGGCGAGATCGTTGAGGCCGACGTAGATGCGATGGAGGGGGAGGGTGCCGAGTTGGGGGGCGAGGGCGACCGCTTGGGGGGTTTCGATGAGGATGCCGGCGCGGCAACGTCCGTTGACCGCGTCGAGGAATTGGAGCGCTTCTTCATGGCGGCAGACCATGGGGAGGAGGATTTCATCGGCACCGCCAGCGATGGCGGTTTCCACTTCGGTATGGACGGTGGGGCCGGGGCCGTTGATGCGGCAGATGATAGGGGCGGAGATCGCTTGGCGGACGCGACGGAGGTCGTCGGGGGTATCGGCGTTGATTTCGGTATCGGCACCGGCTTGGCGGCGGTGTTTACAGCGGTTTTCCCAATCGATGATGACGGCGTCGGCGCCGGCGTCAATGACGAGTTTGGCGCGGTGGGGGTCGGCGGTGAAGACGAGGAGTTCGAAGTTCATACGAGGTCAAAGGCGTATTTCGAGCGGACGTCGGGCCACGATAAAGAGAGAAGAGCCGTAGGGCCACGCAATAAAGTTGCCGAGGGCGACTTCGGCGGAGGAGATGAGTTGAAAGAGCTGGTTAAGGAGTGGGGGGGGCGTGTCTTCCAGATCGCGGGTTTTGGCGGTGGCGCGCCCGGCCCAGCGGGAGAGGAGGGCCAAGGGGAAGAGCAGGCATTGGTAGTAGCCGGTGCGTTCGATGGTGAAGCCGGCGGCGGTGAGGAGTTGGACGAGGGAGTGGCGGTGGTAGCGGCGGCGGTGGCCGGCGGCGGTCGGCGGCGGCGGCGTGGTCGTCGATGTGTTCGAGGACATCAAGGGCGAGGGCGGCGTCGAAGGAGGCGTCGGCGAGACCGAGGGACTCGGCGGAGGATTGGAGGAGTTGGACGGTGGGGGCGTCGCGGTGGAGACGGAGGAGTCCGAGGGGGAGAAAATCGAGGGCGGTCATACGGTAGCCGAACTGGGCGAGGCGTTGGCAGAAGAGGCCCCCACCGACGCCGAGATCGAGGACGGAGAGGCCGGGCTTTCCGGCGGAACGGAGGAGGAGCCCTTCGACGAGTCGGCGGCGGGCGGCGAACCAGAAATGGTTCCGCTCCATGTGCATGACTCGATCGAGCCGGGCGGTGGTGAAGCTGGGGGTTTCAACTGGCATGCGGGACCGAGGCGGTGAAGAGTTGAAAGGGCAGGACGGGTTCCAGGATCCCCAGACGTTCGGCAGCGTTATCGACGGCGGCGCCGCCGGACCGGTTCCGCAGGAAGGGAGGGAGAAAGCCGAAGCGGGAGACGGCGGGCTGCTGGAGGCCGGCTTGCTGGAGCGCGGGGAAGAGAATGCGGGGGCGCATATTGAAGATGCCGCGTTCGGCGCTCCACTTCATGTGCGGGGTGCAGGTGATTTGGACCCAGTAGAGGGGGTTGTTGGGGTTGGGCTCAATGAACGCCGCAACGCCGCCGGGGCGGAGGACCGAGGCGATGCCGCGGAAGGCACCGGGGAGGTCAAGAAGGTGGTGGAGCATGAAGAAGCCGAAGACGGCATCGAAGCGGCCGAGGAGGGCGGGCGGGGGATCGGCGACGTCGGCACAGTGGGTGGGGATGCCGTAGGGGTCCAGGGTGGACATGCGGGCGAGGAGATCGGGCGAGAGTTCGAGACCTTCGACGTGGTAACCGCGGGCGGCGAGGAGGAAGGAGTGACGGCCCATGCCGCAGCCGACGTCGAGGATGCGGGCACCGGGGCGGAGGCCGGAGACGCGGATGATTTCATCGATATGACGCCGGACGTAGGGCGTTTCGGCGGGGGCGATGGTGGAGCGCTCCGTGTGGGTGTAGTAGTCGCGCTGGGCTTGATTGTGGCGTTCGGTTAGTTTGTGATCCACGAGGTGCCTCGGTTTTGGAGTCTGGTGGCGACGGCGGTGCGGAGGCCGCGCCAGGCGAACTGGAGGCGGGTCCATTCTGAGTAACTGGAATGGCCGTTGGGACGGGAGGCGCGGGGGACGGGGATGGAGGTGACGGGGAGGCGAGTAGCGCCGATGAGGGCGAGCATGTAGGGATTGGGGACTTGGAAGCGGAGGACGGAGTTGGCCATGGCGCGGGTCATGACGACATAGGAGCCGGCGTCGGGAGGGACGTGCGCGATGAGATGGAGGAGGCGTTTGAACAGGTAAGAGGTGGCCATGCGGGAGCGATGTTGGTAGTGGCCGCGGCGGCCGGCGAAGACAGCGTGGACGGGGCGGGAGGCGAGGATTTGGAGGAGCGCGGGGAGGTGTTCGGGTTCGTCCTGAAGGTCGGCGTCCATGATGGCGATGTGTTCGCCGCGGGCGGATTGGAGGCCGCGCCAGACGGCGCGTTGTTGGCCTACGTTGCAGGCGAGATGGACGGGGACGACGCGGGGATCGCGGGCGGCGAGGAAGGTGAGGCGGTCGCCGGAGCCGTGGGGGCAGGCATCGTTGACGGCGATGATTTCGAAGGTGAGATGGGCGGCTTCGAGGGTGGCACAGAGGCGGGCGAGGAGCTCTTCGAGCGAGTCGGCGGTGCGATAGAGGGGGAGGATCACGCTGAGATGAGGCATGATTCCTCCTCTGTTTGGCGGAGGCCGGATTCAAGAGTGTGATGGGGTTTCCAGCCGAGGGTGGTGGCGGCGGCGGAGATGTCGGCGAGCCAAAAGGGGGAGTCGGCGGGGCTGGGGGGGTAGGCGTGGAGGTTGACGTGGATGGGTCGGCCGAGGGCTTGGGAGGCGGCTTGGACGACTTGTTCATTCGAGAAGGCTTGGCCGCCGGCGATATTGAAGACCGAGCCGGGGGCGAGGGGGGTGGAGGCGGCCAGGAGGGCGGCGTCGACGACGTCATCGACGTGGACGAAATCGTGAAAGGGGCCTGGGCGGAGGGGGAGGGTGGTGCCGTGACGGGCGGCGCGGAGGAGGGCGGGGATGAAGCGGTGTTCCGGTTCACCCGGGCCATAGATGGAGAAGATGCGGAGCTTTACGGCGGGGAAGGATTGGGATACGGCGAATTGGCGGAGCCATATGGCGGCGGCGGCTTTGGCGGCTCCGCGGTGGGAGTGGGGTTCGAGGGGATCGGATTCGACGAGGGCGCGGCGTTGGGGGCGGTAGGCGAGAAAGCTGCTGGTGAAGACGAAGCGTTGGACTTGGCAGGCGGCGGCGGCTTCGGCGAGGGCGGCGGTGCCGATGACGCTGGTTTGGAGGGATTCGAGGCGTTGGGCGGGGGTGGT
>JAPKZA010000456.1:4032-13886 GCA_026394015.1 Acidobacteriota bacterium | reverse complement strand
CTCTGCCCCTTCGAATCCCTCGGCACCACACTTCCAATGGCCGACATCTACGAGCGCATCACCTTCTAGCCCCGCGCCAGAATCTCTTTCTCGATGTTCGTCGTCGAGTAGCCCGGCTCCAGCGGAAGCGGCGTCACGACCCCGCCCGCCGCCTCCACCTCTTCCCTTCCCGCAATGAAATGGCTCCAGTCGGCGCCCTTGACGAGCACGTCCGGTAGGACAGCCGCGATCAGTTCCCGCGGCGTGTCTTCGTCGAACAACACGACCGCGTCCACAGCCGCCAGCGGTCCGCTGCTGCTCAGAGAGCAAGGGCCGCGTCGGGCCTTTCAAGCGCGCCACCGAGTCGTCCGTGTTCAGCGCCAGCACCAGCACGTCGCCCAGCGCCCGCGCCGTTTCCAGCAAACGAATGTGACCCGGATGCAGAATGTCGTAGCATCCGTTCGTGAACACCACCTTCCGCCCTTCGGCCTTCCACTGCGCCCGTTGCTCGACCAGCGCTGCTCGCGAATAAAACTCTGCCATGAACCTTCAGTCTCGCACGCCGAACAGAAACGCCGCCGTCAGCTCCCACATCGGGTCGAGCACATCAGTGAGTTCATGGCCGGAATCGAACAGGTGGACCTCGGCCTGCGGATGCAGCGCCCGGAACTCTTCCGAAAACGTATACGGCACGACGTCGTCCTGGCGGCCATGGAAGATCAGCGTCGGCTGCGTCACCTCCGGGAAGTCCGGATACGTCACCCCATCATCGAGCAGAGCGATGCCGACCCGACGACGCTCTCCGACCGCGTAGTGGAAGACTTCCATGGACCCTTCGGCCCGCCACTTGGCCACCACCTCCGGCCCCAACCGCAGCGGCCAGCGACGAGCGAAACCAAACGCGGGAGCCAGCAGGACGATCTTTTCGACGTTCGGATGAGCCGCCGCGTACAGCGCGGCCAGGTAGCCGCCCATGCTCGAACCGATCAGCGTCACCGGCCCCGCGCCGGCGGCGGCATCGATCAACGCAAGCTGTTTCGAAATCGTCAGTGACGCGAAATCGCCCCCGTCGAGGGCGGGCACGAGGCATTCGGCACCGCCCTCGCGAAGCCGTTCCGCGAACACCTGCGCCTTTCTCGAAGAAGGGCTAGACGCAAAGCCATGAAGGTAAATGACGCGCACAGTCCTACTATTGTGCTAAAAGGGAATGGTCCAATTCAATGTGCGATTATCGGTTGCGGCGAAAGCGCGCCAGTCGCTAGAATCGGATGTTCAGAGGAGAACAACCAGACCTTTTATGTCAGTTGACCAGAAAGTAAAGCAGATCATTGTCGAGCAGTTGGGTGTGGACGAAGCCCAAGTCGACGGCACCGCGTCATTCGTCGACGATTTGGGAGCCGACTCGCTCGACCTCGTCGAACTCGTTATGGCCTTTGAAGAGGCCTTCGATCTGAATATTCCGGACGACGACTCGGAAAAGATCAAGACCGTGAAGGACGCGATCGATTACATCGAAGCCAAAGCGAAGAAGTAAGCATCCATTAAGAGTGAACCTGCCTACGTTTCGGCAGGAGGAGATCTTGATTGGCTGAACAATCACACCCCCACCGGGGCAATCGAAGAGTAGTGGTGACCGGGGTCGGACTCGTCACGTGCCTGGGTATCGGCACCGAACCGACCTGGTCGGGCCTTTTGGCCGGCAAGAGCGGGATCGCTCCCATTGAGCTGTTTGACGCAAAAGCTTTCTCCTGTCGGTTCGCCGGCGAGGTGAAGAATTTTGACCCGAGCAAGTTCATCGAGCAGAAAGAGATTAAGAAGCTCGGGCGATTCATGATGTTTGCCATCGCGGCAGCGGATGAAGCGCTGGCGGCTTCGGGGCTGAAGATCGATGCCGGCAACGCCGAAAGCGTTGGCGTCTACATCGGCAGCGGCATCGGTGGCTTCGAAGTCATCGAACGCGAGCACTCGAAGCTGCTGGCTGGCGGCCCGTCGAAAATTTCGCCCTTCTTCATTCCGGCGACGATCGTGAATCTGGCCAGCGGCCAAGTTTCGATCCGGACCGGAGCGAAGGGTCCGAACTCGGCTGTGGCAACGGCGTGTACGACCGGCGCCCACGCGGTCGGCGACTCGTTCAAGATCATCCAGCGCGGCGATGCCGACGCCATGATCTGCGGCGGAGCCGAAGCTGCGATCACCCCGCTTTCTGTGGGCGGATTCGCGGCGTTGCGTGCTCTATCGACCCGCAACGATGAGCCCCAACGCGCTTCGCGGCCATGGGACAAGGATCGCGACGGCTTCGTCATCGGCGAAGGCGCGGGCATCCTGATGCTGGAAGAGCTCGAATTCGCCAAGGCTCGCGGCGCCAACATTCTGGCCGAAATCATCGGTTACGGAATGAGTGGCGATGCGTTCCACATGACGGCTCCGAGCGAAGACGGCGACGGCCCGTTCCGCATGATGCGCGCCGCGATTCGCGACGCCGGTATTGAACCGTCGGAAGTGGATTACCTGAACGCTCATGCGACGTCGACCTTCCTCGGCGACAAGATCGAGACGACGGCGATGAAGCGGGCTTTCGGCGACCATGCCTACAAGCTGGCGATCAGTTCGACCAAGTCGATGACCGGGCATCTGCTCGGCGGCGCTGGCGGGCTGGAAGCCGGGATTGCGGTGCTCGCCATTCGCGACCAGATTGCCCCGCCAACGATCAACCACGAAACGCCGGATCCGGCCTGTGACCTGGATTACGTGCCGAACGTGGCCCGCCCGATGAAGATCAACGTTGCGATGAGCAACTCGTTCGGCTTCGGCGGTACCAACGGCGGCCTGATCTTCCGTAAATACGACGAATAGCATGAAAATTGCCGTTGCTCTCAAGCAGGTGCCGGCGCGGGATTCCGCGCCCGGTGCCGCGGAATCCGATCTCCAATTCGAGATCAATGAACCAGACGCCTACGCGCTCGAAGCGGCCTTGCAACTGCGGGAAGCGCAGGGTGGCGAGGTGGTGGTCGTGTCGGCTGGTCCGGCGCGAGTGGCCACCGCGATCCGCGAGGCGCTCGCGAAAGGGGCCGACCGCGGCGTGCACATCGTCGTCGATAACCTCCATCAGCTCGATGCCTTGGGCGTGGCCCAACTGCTGCGCGAGGCGGTCGCGGGCGAGTCGCCCGACCTGGTGCTGACCGGTTTGCAGTCGGACGATCTCGGCTCCGGCCAAACGGGCGTGATTCTGGCCGAACTGCTTGGCGTTGCTCATGCCACGCTGATCATGGCGATCGAGGTGAACGGCAGCTCGATTCGCGTGAAGCGCGAATTGGAAGACGGCTGGTTCCAGCACGTGACCTTGCCGCTGCCGGCGGTGCTCACGATCCAGAGCGGCATCAACAAGCTTCGGTACGCCACCCTGATGGGGATCAAGAAGGCCAAGACCAAAGAAATTCGCGAACTGGCGGGCACCCTGACGCCGGCGTTGGTCGTGGCCGGTCCTGGTTATGCGCCCAGCCGGTCGAAGCAGTCGCAGATTTTCGACGGTGACCCTGAAACCGCGGCCCAGGCGCTGGCGGAGAAATTGAAATACGAGGTTCGGGTAATATGAGCGTCCTGGTCGTTCTCGAACAGACCCGCGGCGTTTATCACCGCATGAGTTGGGAGGCTTTGGCCGCGGCGTTTGAACTTGGCCTGCCGGTCTCGGCAGCCGTGATCGGCGAGCCCGGCGAAGCGGCTAGCAAGGGCCTGGAACGCATTTACACCCTTCCGGCTATGGATTACTCCGCCGACGGCTACACGGCCGTCCTGGCGCAGCTCATCGCCCACGTCCAGCCCAGCTACGTCCTCTTTCCGCACACCTATCAGGTCCGTGACTTCGCGCCCAAACTGGCGACGCGGCTCGGGAGCGTGCTGGTCAGCGACGTGGTCAAGCTGCAGGC
Source organism: Acidobacteriota bacterium (assembly GCA_026394015.1). GTDB lineage: Bacteria > Acidobacteriota > Terriglobia > Bryobacterales > Bryobacteraceae. Next base: position 9,984 of record JAPKZA010000456.1, on the reverse strand, counting down.
CGATGGCACGGCCGTCCGCCAGCATTTTCAAGGCAAGCTGAACTCGGACTATCGGTTCACCGGCTCCGAGCCTCGTTTTCTTTCGATTCAAGCCGGGGCTTATCGGGCCGAAGCGGTTCCTGCTGGCTCGCCAGCGGTGGAGCCTTTCGCCGCTGACGCTGGCGCGGTTCGCGCGGTGTCGGAAGCACCGTTCCGGGAGTCTTCCCGCGCGGTGGATCTGACCGCGGCCGAGATCATTGTCTCGGTGGGTCGCGGGATTCAGGAGAAGGAGAATCTGATCCTGGTGGAAGAGCTAGCGGCCGCCTTGGGGGCGGAACTCGCCGCCTCGCGGCCGATCTGCGACAACGGCTGGCTACCGATGGAACGCCAAGTAGGCAGCTCGGGCCAGACGGTGGCACCGAAGGTGTATTTGGCGGTCGGCATCTCCGGGGCGATTCAGCATCTGGTCGGGATGAAGGGCTCGAAATCGATCATCGCGATCAACAAAGACCCCAATGCCCCGATCTTCGAAGTGGCCGACTACGGCATTGTCGGCGACCTCTTCGAGGTGGTTCCGGCGCTCACCGAAGCGATCTTGAAGCTGAAAGGCTAGGGTACGTTCCAAGTGGCCGGCGCGGGTGGCCGCATGCCCCGGGAGGCGGGCGTACTGATCGACAGGTTCACGTTGGGCGTAAGGACATTCCCGGCATCGATCATCGCGATCGACAAGGACCCGAAGGCCCTAATCTTCGCAGTGGTTCCGACGCTTACCGGAGCCATTTTGAAGCTCAAGGGATAGGGCAAATTCCAGGTCTCCCTCGCGGGTGCGTCAGACACGATTCGGCTGCCTCGGAACGCGGGAGTAGGTTCAGGTTGAGCGTCAGGACATTCCCCGCATCGATCATCGTGATCGAGAAGGACCGGAACGCCCGGAGCTCCGAAGTGGTTCCGGCTCTTCCTGAAGAGATTCGGAAGCCGAAAGGCTAAGGCACGTTCCAAGTGGCCGTCGCCTGCCAGCCGGAGTTATTCCCGGCCAAGTCGCGGGCGGCGGTGTAGACGATCCGGCCGCCTTGGAAGGCGGGCGTACTCATCGACAGATTCACGTTGAGCGTCAGGACGTTGCCCGCCACGGTCACCGAGGACCCGTTCGCCAAAACGGAACATTGACTGTTTGCGGCCAAGCCGGTGCCGCCCGGCACCACGCCCGGCAGCAGGTCGACACCGGAGTCGGGGACCAAGTAGAGCGTATTGGTGGGCCGCAAGTAGGCTAAGTAGCAGGCGTTGCGCCCATCGAGGGCGTTGTTAATCAGGATATTCAGCACGTTGAGGTCGGCGAAGCCCTGGTCGTCGCGGAACACAGCAGTTACCGTCGCGCTCGTTCCGGAGACGGCCACCGGCGTCGTCGACAGGACGGCGGGAGAGGTCACCGGAGCTCCCGGCGCCTGCCATACTCCGAGGGCCTGCCAGCCGCTATTGGCGCTCGCCACGTCTCGGCCGGCGGCGTAGACAACGCGGTTGCCGGCATAGGCGCTCGAAAAGGTCACGCGGAGAACCAGCGTAAGCGTGGTGCCGGAGACGGTCGCACTCGACCCCGCCCCGGTCGCCGAGCACTGCGTATTCGCCGTCGAACCCGTGCCATTCAGCAAGAGGCCCGGAAGCAGATCTGATCCGGCGTCGTTCATGAGATAGAGCGTGTTGGCGGACCGGACGTAGGCGAAGTAACACGAGTTCCGGCCGTCGAGCGAGCTGTTGATCAGGACGTTGAGGACGTTCAGATCGGCGGCACCGTTGCCGTCGGAAAACGGGATGGTGAACGTCGCCGTAGCGCCGGTTCCGCCCGTCGGGCTCACACTGCCGACGGACGGCGTGACGTTGACGGTGCCGATGGTCACGGTCCCCAGCAGGGTCGCCGGACTCACCGAACCGGGAGCATCGGTGGCCGAACCGTAGATGTTCCGCAGCCCCACAAACGCCGGCAGGAAGCGGACACTGACGCGCAGGGTTAACGTGGTCCCGGTGACGATCACTGTGGACGCGCCGACGTTGATCTGGCATTGGGTATTGGCCATGGTCGAGTTCACACCCGGCGTGGTGAACTGCCAACTGGAGTTGGTGTCGCCATAGAGCCGCAGTTCGTTCGCCGCCCGGCGGTACTCGATGCGGCAGGCGTCCGTTTGCGCGGTGCTGGCGCTGAACCACAGGTTGAGATTGCCCAGGGTGTTGGCGCCGTCGAGATCCGTAAACACGGCATCAAATAGCACGTTCGTATTCGGCGCCGCCGAACCCGCCGCCGGGGTTACGCCGGTCGCCGAGGGGGCGTTGTTCGTGCTCAACTGGTTGACATTGTAGGCTTGCCGGCCGATGGAGATTGTGCCGGTGCGGGCGGTAACGGCGGGATTGGCGGTGAAGCTATAGCTGACGGTTCCGTTGCCGGTGCCGGAGGCCGCGCTGGTCACCGTCAGCCAGTTATCGTTGCTCAGCACAGCCCAAGTGCATCCGGCGGGTGCCGTGACGGTTACCGTGGCCGCCCCCGCCGCGGACCCCACCGTCGGGTTCGCAGGACCCAGCACCGCGCACGGCACGTCGTAGGCCACCCGGACCGACATTCCCGCCGCGGAGGCCGAAAGCACTTGGAGGGAAAGCTCGGAGTAGGGATCGACCCAACTCTGGCCCGCCGCGAGCGCGGGCTGGTTGAAGCTACCCGCGTTCGTCGCCGCCCGGAAGTTGACGAGGCGGGAGTAGGAGGCGTAGACGGTCTCGGCGGGGTTCTCGTAATGCCCCAGCGCTCCATCGTCGAACTGCGTCGAGAAGGCCGACAGGGTCGCGTCATAGCCGATCGGTTGGCGGTACTCCAGCCACAACCATCGATTGTTGCCGTTGCCCCGGCGGATGCGGAGCGCCTGCAGGGCGGCGGTGGCAAGCTCGTACGGGGCCAGGGTGAACGTGCCGCCGGCTTCGACCTGTTGCAGGTTTGTCGGCGCGAGCCAGCCCAGGCTTTGCTTTTGCTGGGCGGCAAAATGGCCCATCAGATACCCGCTGCCGGTGCCGTAACAGAGGCCCATGAGGGAGTACCGATCACCATACTCATCGTGGGTCCCACTCGCGTTTAACCCGCCGAGTACTTCGGCGCCATACGCCAAGCTACTGGCGTGGCTCAACCCCATGCCGTGGCCGATCTCGTGGACCAGCGCGCAAGTCGCCAAGCCCGCGTTTCCGGCAAAATCCTGGCCTAGCCAGGCGGCGGAAGCCGTAAAGCTCCCGCGGGTCGGGGAGGTATTGTTGCGGCAGCCGATCGTGCCCAAACCGCCGCAATTGCCGGGGAAGACGAAGATCAGCCGGGTGTATTGCGTCAGGTCGACGCTGGCATCCGCGGCGCCGATGCCGGCCGTGCGGATCTGGTCGGTCTGGCTGCAGGTGTAGCTTTGGGCAAGGGTAAACGGCCCAAGGACGTCGCCGGTGGCCGAGGTCAAGCCGTAGGACGCTTCGCGCCAATGCCCGTCCACCGAATTCGTCGCCCCGAGGAGCGCGCCGCGCAGACTCGTGACGTTCACGTTGCTGGGGAGCGACTGGCCCGGGAAGTTCAAAAGAATGATGGCCACCCGCTGGACTCCGATCGTGGAGCACGCCGAGGCCGTCCGGGGCGCGGTGGTCAAATCGACGAGGCTGGCGGCGATCTCTTCGCCGACGCGCATGCCCCGCACCCGCATCCGGTCGCCGCAGCGGATCGTGAGGCCCGGCTCGACCAGATGGACTTCGCGCCCACCGACCCGCAGAATCTCCCGGCTATCGCCGTTTTCGAAGTCGTCCCAGACGCTGCGCTCGGCTTCGTCCTCCCACTCGCCCCACTCTTCGAGCAGCGCCGCCGCTTCGGGCCGCATCCGGCGGAGACGCTCGACGGTGGCGGAGTTCATCGCCCCGGCCATGGCCGCGGCGGGATCTTGCCGCATCCATTCGCGGAGCAGGTTGGCCCGCTGCTCGAGTTCGGCGAGGGTCGCCACGCCGGAGCGCTGATTCCAGGCCTGCATGCGCGCCGCGCGGTCCTGCCCCCACAGCAGTCCGAACGCGCCCAGCGAGAGTATTACCAGCCGAAGGGGACCCATCTGGCTTCAGACTAACATCGATCGTTTCCCTTTACTCTCCGGCGATTCCCCTAGCTCCCCCCGATTCTCTGCGTTACCCTGGAGTTTCGTGAACGAAAAGCTCGATTCCCTTCCCCTGCGCTCCCGCACCCCGCTCGCCTGGGGCCACTCCGCGCTCGCCGATCCGATCGCCCTGCTGAACGACCACGCCTTTCTCGAAATGAAGGCCGCCCACAACGCGATGGACCTGATGACCCGCTGGCCGAACGTTTGGCTGCCGGGTTGGGTGGAAGCGATGACCAGCGTGGCGCGCGACGAGGCGGCTCACCTGGCGCAAGTGACCCGGGTGCTGATCAAACGCGGCGGGCGCCTGGTCCGTTCGCACAAGGCCGCCTATCCGCGCGACCTGCGGGCTCACGTCCGCAACGGGGGGTCCGATGAACTGCTCGACCGGCTGTTCGTCTCCGCCCTGATTGAGGCCCGATCCTGCGAGCGGTTCGCGGTGCTGGCCGAAGCGGCCGCGGAGAGCGAGCCGGAACTGGCCAAGTTCTACCTGGCGCTGTTTTCGTCCGAGTTGGGGCACTTCAAGATCTTCCTGAAGCTGGCCCACAAGATCGCCGATAAAGAGACGGTCGAAGCCCGGTGGTCGACCTGGCTCGATACGGAAGCGGCGGTGCTGGCGGCGCAGAAACCGGGGTCGCTTATTCATTCCGGCTTGCCTACGGCCCCTGTTTCGTGATACCCAGGTAGCTAGGTATGGCGAGCAAACAATCGAGCGTCCTTCAGGGCACACTGAATCTTCTGGTACTGCAGGCGCTGGCGATCCGGGGTTCGCTCCACGGCTACGCCATCGCGACGCAGATCTTTACGGCCTCGCAGGACCACCTGAAGATTGAAGAGGGGTCGCTTTACCCGGCGCTGCACCGGATGGAGCAGGACGGCTGGATTTCGGCGGCATGGGGAACTTCGGAGCTGGGGCGGCGGGCTCGATTCTACGAGATCACCGATGCGGGGCAGCGGCAACTGGATTCCGAGAAGGAGCACTGGCTGGCGATTACCAACGCGGTGAACCACGTCCTGCAGTGGGCCTAGTCGAGTAAGGCGGCGTAGGTCATTTGGACGAAGGCGGTCCGTTCGTCCGAGCCACCTTCGCGGTGGATCATGAAGATGCCGATGAGGTCCTTGGCGGGGTCGATGAAGTAGTAAGTGCCGTAGCGGCCGCCGTGGCCGTGGGTGCCGGGGCTCATGCCCATGGGGAAGAAGCCGGGGCGGACGACGGAGCTGCCTAAACCCCAGCCCATGCCGGGGCCGTTGGTGGCCAGATCGCCGGTGTGGACGGTCCGCATGAGCTTGACCGAGGCGGGCGAGAGGAGGCGGTAGCCGTTCGCCGCTTTGCCGTCGCGGAGGAGGGCTTGGTAGAGCAGGAAGAGGTCGTTGGCGGTGGAATAGACGCCGCCTTCGGGGAGGGAGTATTTGGCCCCGTCCCGGAACTTCATGACGCCTTCGCCGAGGGGGTCGTCGGTGTACTTGACGGGCTTTCCGTTGCGGAGGATATAGGCCGTCGGCATGCGGTTCCACTTCTCCTTGGGGGGGAAGATGTAGGAGTCCTTCATGCCGAGGGGGCCGAAGATACGCTTGGCGAGGAAGTCTTCGAACTTGAGGCCGGAGTGGACTTCGAGGACGCGGGCGAGGACGGCGATGCCGGTGTTACTGTACTGCCACTTACTGCCGGGGGGGTAACTCAGGGGCGTCTGGGAGTAAACGAGGGCGACGTCGGCGAGCGACTTGTGCAGGGCTCCGTGTAACTCACCGATGCCGGCGGGAGGGTTCAGCGCCATGCCGGCAGTGTGGGTGAGGAGTTGCTGGAGGGTGATCTTCTCCTTGAGGCTGCGGA
>JAPKZA010000456.1:0-3988 GCA_026394015.1 Acidobacteriota bacterium | reverse complement strand
GGCTGCGGAACTCCGGGAGGTGCTTTTCAACGGGGTCCGAGATGGAGAGTTTGCCTTCCTCGGCGAGCATCAGAATGCCTATGGCGACCATGGGCTTGGTCATGGAATGGAGCTGGAAGATCTGGTCGGCCTTCATGGGGGCCTTGGTTTCCATGTCGGAGTAGCCGGTGGCTTTGAGGTCGACGACGCCACTGGCGCGGCCGATGAGAGTGACGACGCCGGCGGCCTTGCCCTGGGCGACGAACTCCTGCATGCGAACGGGGATGGCCGCCAGACGGGCCGGGTCGAAGCCGGTTTGCGCGACGAGCAGCGGGGCGGTGAGAGCGAGGAGGAGAAGGGGTTTCATACGGATTCTTTGACTGTAGCGAGGTATTCCTGAGGGGAGCGGAAGGTCTTGGTCTTGTAGAGGCGGCCTTCGTCTTCGAGGGGGGCGGTCCAGTTGTTACTCCAGGAGTCGCCGACCTCGGCCATTTTCTTTTGGAGGCGGCGGTCCAGGCTGGCTTCGAGTTGTTTGCGCTGGCCGACCAAGTTCGTCATCTGGTAGGGGTCGGTTTGTAAGTCGTATAGGACCCAGGGTTTGTCGACGTAGCGGGCGTAGATATAACGGTCTGTCCGGATGCCGCGCCAGCCGGCGGCGGTGCCGTCGCCAGCGAAGGGGCCGAAGATCTGGAAGAAGGCTTCGCGGGGGCCGGCGCCTTTGCCGGCGAGGAGGTCGCGGGAAATGTCCTTGCCCTGCATCGGAGCTGGCACTCTGACGCCGGCGAGGCCGAGGAGGGTGGGGGCGAAATCGACGTGGGTGAAGAAGGCGGGGGTCGAGGTCCCGGCGGGGATTTTGCCGGGCCAGCGGAGGAAGCCGGGGACGCGGATGGACTCTTCCCAGGGCTTGCGTTTGAGGCGTTCGCCTTGGGAGCCGAGCATGTCGCCGTGGTCGGAGGAGTAGAGGACGATGGTGTTTTCGGCAAGTCCGAGGTCGTCGAGGGCCTTTAGGATTTTGCCGGTGGCGTCGTCGATGGCGGTGACCATGCCGTAGTACTCGGCGATCTGTTCGGGGCCGGGGACGCCGGGCTTGGCTTGCCAGTTGGGGCGCATGGTGAGCTTGGCGGGGTCGTACTGCTGGCGGTACTCGGGCGGGGCTTTATAGGGATCGTGGGGCGGGCCCCATTGGACGGTGAGATAGAAGGGCTCAGCGGCTGCTTTGGCGGCCTGGAGGAACTCGATGGCGTAGTCGGCGTAGGCGTCGGCTTCGAAGCGGTCGAGGCGGATGGGGTCCGGGGTATCGCGGAAGATGGTGTTGTTGAAGTGCTGGTGGCTGCACTGGTTGGCGGCCCAGAACTGGTAGCCCTGGCGCCGGGGGCCGGGGGGGACGAAGCCGGGCATGCGGGGGCCGCCATCGAGGTGCCACTTGCCGACGAAGCCGGTGCGGTAGCCGGCGGCGGCGAGGGCTTTGGCGATGGAGGGGCCGTCTTCATTGAGGCGCAGGTCGTTGGCGACCATGCCGTTGCGATGGCAGTACTGGCCGGTGAGCAGAATGGAACGGGCCGGGCAGCAGACCGGGGTATTGGCGAAGGTGTTCGGGATGGTCAGACCCTGGCGCGCGAGGGCGTCGATATGGGGGGTTTTGACCTCTGCGTTGCCGAGGCAGCCGACGGATTGGGCGCGATGCTGGTCCGGCATGAGGAAGACGATGTTGGGTCGCTTCGGGACCTGGGCGGCAAGCGTGGCCGCGGCGGCGTACGAAAGGAATTGTCGTCTGCTTTTTGCCATTGCTTGGGCAGTCTATCGCAAAATGGCGGCGCGCATACTAGGTGATCGGCAGGCCGTGACGTTCCGCGCCGGCGGCAAAGGCCTTTTCGTTGCCCTGCGACTTGATTTCCGGGGCGACCGGGGCCGAAATTCCTTTTTCCGGGGTAGCCGCTTCGGTTTGCACTTGGCTTTGATTGTCGATCGGCATGTCATTTGGCTCAATGAAATCAGCAGGTTGCAAGTTTACAGATTCTTCGGTCATTTGTTCGAGCGGGGCAGGAGCCTGGGATGGGCCGATGATCCGTGCGTTCTGCGTGAGCGGTGATTTGGGTCTGGGATCCAGCTTTCGGAGCATTGTGTACTCTCGATAGCTGGCGGCCATCGATCGCTGCAGGGCTGCTTCTTCGCGGCGGAACTCCTTGAGCAGCTTACTTTCGGAAGCGATTTGGAAACTGTTGAGGCAGTCGAGGTCCAGCAGACGGTTTTCCGCGACGCCGGGGTGGGCTAGCTGGCCGGCTTTGATCATGCACTCTTCGTTGTAGGTGCGTTCCTGATGAGCGAGGCGCATGAGACGCCACTGGGTATCGGCAATCCGCTGACAGACGCTGATTTCGACAGAATCGCGGGGCTGAAGCTTGTCTGTAAAGTCGGCGACAGTGGCCTTATACGCTTCGGGACCTTCCCAGGGGAGCAGGACCAGACTCTCGATGGCTGACATGTCGATGACACTGGAGCGGGAACCATCACGGAGGGCGTTAAGCCGGACCTTCATTTTCCCCGGGGCTGTCTTCGGGCCCGTGCTTTTCTGGGCATTCTGCCGATTACTTTCGGCGCGGCGGGCCTTTTTCTGTTCGTCTGTCAATTCTTCCGACATGGTGAAACCTCCTTGTAGAACGCAAACGCCCCTCCTGTTAGCCAGGTCGGGGCGCGGTTGCCATTTCTAATTTTATTATACCGTAATGGTTCCTAATTTTTGGCTCTGTTGGATGCCGCAATATTAAGTTAAGTGCTTTATAATCTAAGTGAAAAATTTATTTCAATTGCTTGTGAACGATTTTGGCGGAAGGGCGAAAAACTCGATTTTAGGGTAAATTGGACGCAGGTTGAGCCCTAGCGGCGCGCTGGGACTCGATGTCCCAGCGCGCCGCAGCCGGGGTCGGACTCATGTGGCGGAAGTACAGGATGAGGAACGAACATCCATTCGCACGGCGCCGTCGGTCGGGATGCGGAGGCGACGCGGTGAAGATACAGGCGACCTTAACGGCGGTGGCGGGTTTCTGAAGCGGTTCGCCCGGCCGGAGTGCGGAGCAGTTGAGCTGGGAGGAACGGTGGGCCCTTCTCCTAAGAATCGGCTTGCGAGATTTCTACCCAAAACGGACCGGACAGGCGGCCGATCCGGCCTTGGCTTGAGCTTCAATTACCGTTTTTAGGTTCATCCCTCGGTGCACACGAGAACCGCAATGACCACTTCCGCTCACATAGAGTTGACCAGACTGAAAGCAGATCTTGCCCCTTGGCTTCGGCACCGGGCACTTGGTTCATCATCCAAGCTTCAAGTCGCTGGAGGGTATGACGGAATCATTGGCATCAATGCACAATGGCGCGCGCGAGCTAAGAACCAAGCGCCCCAGGATGGGAGAATTCGGATTCAACTTTCCGCCGGAAGGATTGGATAATTTTTCGCGAGTGCAGAAGGCCGGAGCAAGTCTTCGAGCATTCTGATGGTTTCATACCTTTGCAGAAGCCCCCCTTCATAGTCACCCTGACTCGCCGAGATGAGCAGGCATCTCAAGCATGCCGAAATACAGCGTTCGTCATGATCCCTGTCTCGGTACATAAGCTCTCTGGCTCGCTCAAGCCAATCACGCCCCGCGCCGAAAAGCTCTGCGGCGTGTCCCGCTCCCCCAGCTGCGCTATCAAACAACTGGAGGCCCCAACGGCCTGACGTTCCAATTCGGCTGCCCGCGACACCGATCTCACGAGAATCCAATTCAAGCATTTCACTGCCTGCCAGCTTAAGAGCAAATCCAAGAGTCTTGGTGCTGGCTTCGGTCAGCCCAATGTGTTTGACTTGTGTAAAGTCAAGCTCCAGCATATCGGTAACCTGTACTGCCGCGAGGTGATGGTTACGCATCACGGGTGACTCTTTGCTCTGCCAGCAATCACTGCTGTCCGAAACAACTCGAGAACGGGCGACACGTGTTGTAAACATGGGTCTTAAGCCGTTGGAATTGAGTTCGGAAAG
>JAPKZA010000102.1 GCA_026394015.1 Acidobacteriota bacterium | reverse complement strand
GGCAATGTGTTGGGCGCGAGGTGACGCACGAGGATCACGCTGTCGCGGACGCCGACGGCCCGCGCACCCTCGATGTAGTCCTCGGCCTTGACGCTGATCGCCTGGCCGCGCGCCAGCCGAATGAAGATCGGAATGGCGGACAGCCCGATGGCAATCATCGCGTTGCTGAGCGAAGGCCCGAGGATGGCCGCGAAAGCGATCGCCAGGATCAGGAAGGGGCAGGCCAGAAGCGCTTCCGTGATGCGCGAGACGACGATGTCGAGCCAGCCGCCATACCAGCCGGCCGCGAGACCCACCGGCACGCCGACGCAGACCGCGATGCCCACCGAGACGACGCCCGCCATCAGCGAGGCTCGCGCGCCATAGAACAGGCGCGAAAGAATGTCCCGGCCAAGTTCGTCCGTACCCAGCCAGTACAGTGCCGAAGGCGGCTTGCGGATCAGCAGGAAGTTGGTCTTGTTCGGGTCGAACGGCGCGAGAAGCGGTGCCAGCAGCGCCATGACGACAAACGCGCCGACGATGCTGCCGCCGATCCACGCCGCGCGGCTGCGGCTGAGCTTGCCCCAGACGCGGCTCTGTTTTGGAGCGAGCAGATCGGGCCCGGAGGCCGGGGAAGCAGCGGTGGCCATCAGCGCCCCCTGAGGCGAGGGTTGACGAGGATATAGAGCAGGTCGGCGACCAGATTCATCAGGATGAAGCCGATGGCTGTGCACAGCACCACACCCTGCACCACGCCATAATCACGGTTGAACACGGCATCCACAATCAGCTTTCCGAAGCCGGGAATGGTGAAGACCTGCTCGGTCAGCACCGCGCCGGCCAGCAATTCGCCGAACAGGATCGTGGACAGCGTGATCACCGGGATGAGGGCATTGCGCAGGGCGTGCTTGTTGATGACGACGCTCTCGTCGAGGCCCTTGGCGCGGGCGGTGCGCACGTAGTCGGAGCGCAGCACCTCGAGCATGGCCGAGCGGGTGTGGCGCATGATGAAGGCGGCAAGGCCAGTGCCGAGCACGAAGGCCGGCATGATCAGCGTCTCGATCGCGCCAATCGGATCGGAAAAAAAGGGCACGTATCCGGAGGCCGGCAGCCAGCGCAACTCCACCGCGAAGACCAGGATCATGACGATGCCCAGCCAGAAATTCGGGATCGACAGGCCCGACAGGGCGACGGCGCTGGCGGCATAATCGACGCTCGTGCCCTTGCGCACGGCAGCAATGATCCCGGCTGGCAGGCCGATCCCCAGCGCGACGATCATGGAGGCCGCCGCCAGTTGCAGCGTCACCGGCAGCTTTTGCAGGATCAGGCCCAGTACCGGCTCGCCCGTGCGCAGGCTGCGCCCGAACTCGCCCTGAACGACCTGACCGAGCCAGGCGAAGTATTGCACCACGATCGGGTCATCGAGGCGGTAGATGGCCCTGAGGCGGGCAATCGATTCAGGATCGCGCTCTTCGCCCGCCATCACCAGGAAGGGATCGCCCGGCAGCGCATGCTGAAGCGCGAACACGAACAGCGACACGATGAGCAGTGTCGGAATCGCGATCAGCACGCGGTTGAGGATCAGCTTCAGCATGGTGGTCTGGTGCCTTTCAAGGGCACGTTTGCCCCGGACCTGATCCGGGACACCACGTTGTGTCCGGCCAGATGGCAGGTCAGAGCACCGGGTGCTCCCGGCTCAAGGCCGGGATCACCGCAGGCTGAATTATGCCGGCCGGGCCTCATTGGCGCTTCAGGCCACCAAGGCGGATCATGCCGTCCGGGTGGAGCTGGAAGCCGGAGATACGGGCCGACGTGGCAT
>JAPKZA010000176.1 GCA_026394015.1 Acidobacteriota bacterium | reverse complement strand
GATGGCGACTTCGGAGGCGGCTCGGTAGTCAGGGCTTTCGGCTAGCTGGCGGATGAGTTCGGCGCCGGAGGCGATGAGGTTGTTGACAAGGGAGGTGGGGAGGAAGCAGGGCGTTTCGCAGATCCGGAACGCGATGGGTTCGCCGCAGGCCCCGGTGAGGCGGTCGAGCAGACGGGCGTAGTCGGACGGCTGCCACGATTGGTTGAAAGCTTGGCGGGCGGCGGCGATCACGCCGTCACCAGGAACTCTCCGGCCCGCATGATTTGGATGTCGTCGAGCCAGATATCGAGCTTGCGCCCGACGACGTCGATGTGGGTTTTCGAGGTCCATTGGGCACCAGTATGGTCGCCGTAGGGGTGGCCGAAGGCGATGTGCATACCGGGAAGTTTTTCGTCCTGCAGGATGTTGCCGATGACGTCGTGGACGCCGATGTTGGTGCCGATGGCGAACTCGCCGACGCGGTCGCTGTTTTCGTCCGTATGGGTGTATTCCCAGAACTCGCGTTCGAGTTCCTTGTTGGCGCAGGAGACAGACTCCAGGCGGTTGGCGACGACGGTGATCGTAAGGGGGGTCGCTTGGAGGTCGCCATATTTGGCACAGAGGTAGTCGCCGACGACACCATCGACGACGTAGACGCCGTTGACTTCTCCGGGCGAAGTCCAGACTTCGCCGCCGGGGAGGTTACCCCAGGTCTTGGCGGAGATGATGCCGGAGGTTTTGAGCCACTGGTAGTCGGGGGAGAGGGTGGCGACGATGCGGGTGCCGGCGGGAGTGGTGGCGGTGACCTGCTTAGCCTTCTTGGCCATTTCGAGGAGTTTGAGGCTGAGGCGGTCGACGGCGTCGTAGTCGGCGCGCATGCCGTGGAGCATGATTTCCTTGGTGATGTTCACCATGTGGGCGTGCTTGATGAGGCGGCGGTTGACGATCTCGGTCATCTGCATGCGGGAGTGGAGTTCGCCGGTTTGGGCTTGGGCGCAGAAGATGGAGACGTCGGCGGTTTCGAGGTCGTTGAGGACGACCGGGGGCATGTCGATGAGCGGCCGGGCGCCTTCTTCTTCGAGGATCCAGACGCGGAAGTCGGCCTGGATGGCGGTGAGTTCGGCGGCAATGGCGGCGGCGATTTCGGCCGATTCGTGATCGGTGATGACGGTGACGCGGTGGCCGGCTTCAATGCGGAGGCAGGTGCGAACGGCGTTGCGAGCACCCTGGCTGAGAGCGGGATCGAAGTGAAGAGGAAGTGGCATTGTTAAGAGGCGCTTTTGAACTCGAGCGGGCCGGGCTCGCCGACGTTGGCTTTGGTTTCGTCGACGATGAAGTCGACGACTTTGACGAAGTCCTGGGTTTCGTTCCAGACGCGAAGTTGGCGGTCGGCTCCGGTGCCGTTGGCCAGGATGGTGTGGATGTAGTTGATGTAGTGACGGGAACCGAGTTCGTCGACGACGTCGTCGATGAGTTCGAGGTACTCGTACATGAGGTCTTTGAAGGGCACTTCGACGCGCTTGCCGAAATCGATGAGTTTGCCATCGATGCCATAGCGAAGGGCGCGCCATTTGTTCTCCATCATGAGGCCTTGGCGGTAGAGGCGGAAGGTCTGGTTACGGGAGTGGAGTTGGTAGAGTTTGGCGACGGTGGCTTGGATGAGCGCGGCGATGGCGAGGGTTTCGTCGGCGCGGAGAGGGAGGTCGCAGATGCGGAATTCGAGGGTAGGGAAGACGGGATGGGGGCGGATATCCCACCAGATTTTTTTGGCGTTATCGATGCAGCCGGTGGAGACAAGGAGGGCGACGTAGCTTTGATACTCCTGGGCGGAGGAGAAGTAGTCGGGGATGTTCGTGCGGGGGAACTTATCGAAGACTTTGCAGCGGTAGCTTTTGAGGCCGGTGTTCATGCCACGCCAGAAAGGGGAGTTCGTCGAGAGGGCCAGGATGTGCGGTAGGAAGTAGCGGGCCGCGTTCATGATATGGATGGCGGTTTCCAGATCCGCGATGCCGACGTGGACGTGGAGGCCGAAGATGAGATTGGCGCGGGCGACGATTTGCATGTCTTCGACGATGGTTTCGTAGCGGGCGTCGGGATGGATGCTTTGGTCGCGCCAGTCGGCGAAGGGATGCGTGGCGGCGGCGGCGAGGAGGAGGCCGTTTTTGCGCGCAAGATGGACCATGTTGGCGCGGATCAGTTTGACTTCGCGTTCAGCTTCCTGCATGTTGGCGCAGATGGAGGTGCCGACTTCGAAGACGGACTGGTGCATTTCCTGCTTAACCCGTTCGCGAAGGATGAGCCGACCTTCGTTGAAGAGTTCGCTTTCGATGTGGGAGCGGAGATCCCGGGTGACGGGGTCGATGGTTTGGAACTCTTCTTCGATGCCGATGGAGAGGGCGGGCTTCATAGTTCGTTAGGCTCCGGCGAGGTAGCGGTTCCAGCGGTAGTCGGTGTTGGGGTTTGTGTCGTCGAGGGCGCGCTGGATGGCGAGGTCGGCGACCGCACGGATGACCCAATCGCAGTTTTCCTGACCGACGGAATTCACGTCGGCGTCGGGGGCGGGATTGAGGAAATCGA
>JAPKZA010000005.1 GCA_026394015.1 Acidobacteriota bacterium | reverse complement strand
CTGTTGGTCTCCCATGGCAACATGGCAATCAGCAGTTCAGTCGCGGCAGGGCTCAAAGGGGATCCCGAGTCCAAATCCGTAACCGTAAAGGTAGCAGAAGAACTCCAGGCACTTGCGGTTCCAGTCGTGCTGATTGCTCGGACCCACACGCGATAACCCTGAGGCAGCAGGTCACTGCTCGGAGTGAAACTATTCGTCGTGATGTTGATGACATTCAACACGACAACGTTGACGTCGGCTTTGGCAATCCAGATCTCGTACCGCGCGGCTCCCTGGACCGCAGTCCATGTGAATGTGGGAGTTCGATCAGCTGTAGTGGCGGGAACGTTCAGAAGCGTGGGTTTACCACCTGTGGTGAAGTCTTGAGAAACGCTCCAGCTGCCCGCGCTTCCTGCGGCCGTGAAACCTCGAACCCACCATCGATAGTCACCATTGGCGAGCGGGCTTTCAGGTGTCCAGGTAGTGCCTGTCAGATCGGAGACCCGAGAGATGTCACTATTCGTCGCTCGATCGCGAAGCACAAGCTCATAACGCACGGCCCCTGGCAGCGGAGACCACGCCAGAATGGGCTGAGCGTTAAACGTCGCTGCGCTGGAGGGAGTGAGCTGCACTGGGGATGCGGACGTGAATCGTCGCGCTGTCGACCACTGTCCGGCAAGTCCGGCAGCGTCAATGCCTCGCACCAGAACCTGGTAGGATCCCAGTCCCAGATTGCTGGAGATCTGATACGAATTTGTCGGGATACTGTTTTGAACCAGGACGCCTGTGACGCCGGTGGTCAGGTTGTTTAACCTCAGTTCATACTTCACTGCACCCGGCAGCGAATTCCAGCTGATCACCGGTGAACTGGAGGAAACCACGACAGGCACTGCTTCAATCACCGGTGCCGTAGTGATTCGGAAATCTCGGGCCGCCGACCATGCTGAATAGACTCCGTTTGCAGAGCGTGCCCGAACATTGACTCGATAGCGGCCAATTCCCATCGCGTCGGTCGGAGTATACTCGAGTGCAGTCACGGTCTGTCGCAGGATCACTCAGTCGATTTCCGGTCCCCGTGCCAATGCTGATTGCACGCAGAGTTGCGAGACCATCAGCGTCGATCGTCGTCGTTCCCGACTGCACGATCGCGCCTGTCGCGTTGTTCACATTTTTCCAGGTGACAGTGGTGCCAATCGCCGGTCTGAACGCCTGAGTTCGCTGAGGAGTCACATCGGCGGTCTGCGCGACTGTGGACGATCGCAGAGAAATCTCGTAGGTCGTCGTGGTGTCCACAATATTTGTGTGAAACTGATTCCACGGCACAGACCATTCAAATGCCATGTTATAGAAGTCGGTGCCTGTGAGACCCGGAACCAAGGGACCCGAACCGGTCGCATTGCTGATCCCGGGGAAACTCACATTGCTCGGATAGGCCCAGGCGCTCAGACCGCCATTGGCCGGACTAAACATCGAGTCCAGCGAGAAATTAAAGCTCATCCAGTTGTGATCCCAGCCGTATCTCTGTTCCGCTGTGAATCCGACATTGCTCGCATTCAGAGCTGCGATAAACGGACGTCCCTGAGTCGCCCAGTCAATTACGTCGTCGGCTTTTCCATGACCGACCATCAGAAA
>JAPKZA010000009.1:1328-1637 GCA_026394015.1 Acidobacteriota bacterium | reverse complement strand
CGCAGTACTTGTTGGTTGGAGCGGTTACCTCCAAGTCGAAGGGGGCAGCGATCCCATTGAGGTTGCGCACCTTATTTCACAGGGCACTTTGGGCATCCATCACGCTGAAGTATTTATTGGTGTGTTCATCGGCGCAGTGACGTTCACTGGTTCGATTGTGGCTTTCGGAAAACTTTCGGGACGAATGAATACCAATCCGATGGTGTTACCAGGTAAGAACTTGCTCAATATTGGAGCACTTGTTGCATTCGTTGCTCTCACTGTGTGGTTCTGTATTTCTCCAACTATCTGGCTCCTCATCGCAGTAAC
>JAPKZA010000009.1:0-1233 GCA_026394015.1 Acidobacteriota bacterium | reverse complement strand
GCAGCTGCTTCTGGTTTCCTGCTCGAGAACGATCTACTCATCATTACCGGTGCGCTGGTGGGCTCTTCGGGTGCCTATCTTTCGTACATCATGTGTCGGGCGATGAACCGCTCATTTATTTCCGTGATTGCTGGAGGCTTTGGAATCGAAGCTGGACCAAGCCAAGACACTGATTATGGTGACCACCGTGAAGTAAACGCCGAGCAGGTTGCCGAACTTCTTCGTCGCGCTAAGTCAGTAATCATCACTCCGGGTTATGGAATGGCCGTTGCGCAGGCTCAATACGGCGTCGCTGAATTGACGCGTAAATTGCGCGACAACGGCACCACCGTGCGATTTGGTATTCACCCTGTTGCGGGGCGTCTACCTGGCCACATGAATGTGCTGCTTGCAGAGGCCAAGGTTCCTTATGACGTCGTCTTGGAAATGGACGAGATCAATAACGACTTCACGGATACCGACGTAGTACTCGTGATCGGTGCCAATGACACCGTCAATCCGGCTGCTGAAACTGATCCGAGTAGCCCTATCGCGGGCATGCCGGTACTTCGAGTTTGGAATGCCAACGACGTCATCATCTTTAAACGCTCGATGGCATCGGGCTACGCGGGAGTGCAGAACCCATTGTTCTTCCGTGAAAACTCAGCCATGTTGTTCGGCGATGCAAAGGATCGTGTCGAAGACATTTTGAAGGCACTTTAGGTCTGACTTCCCCTTATCCTCGATGTGTGAGCGAACAGGCGCGTGATCGATATGGAAGGCCCCTTCGAGGGTCTCTAGATAACGCATTTCCTGGAATACCTCAACGGGATCAAATCAGCAACGCTGAAGCATGGTGCATTGGGAATGGTTATCTGGCTCAGGATTTACCGTTTCATGCACATGAAGTTTTCGAGCAGCGTTGGCGGTGCTGCCCAGAACATGAACGGCCGGCATGGCAGGCGGTAGCACAATGGGCTGCGGCTTTGACTCATCAGGCACGGGGAAATAAGCAGGGGATCGTAGCGTTAGCGAAGAGAGCTCAGGCGAATCTTGAAGCATGCAGTGGTGCGCCAACCGAGATTGATTCAGCCCTAGTACTGGAGTCGTTGGCAGGGTTGATCAAGACATGAACAATTCTGCCAACGGGTCTAGTCGGTGAAGTTTTTTCATAGCACCCGATTTTTTAGTGCCGGTTTCGTGGGTAATCGTGTATCCGCAATACTGAGATCTGCAGATTTGCATTAGCCCAAG
>JAPKZA010000180.1 GCA_026394015.1 Acidobacteriota bacterium | reverse complement strand
GGTCGTCCCCCGCTTCTGATGTAGCCCCGCAACGGCATAAAGGTTCCCTTTCGTGTCCATGCACATCCCGTCCGCGCTGCGCCCGGGATAAAAATTGTGGAACACACGCATATTGGCCACCATTCCGTTCGCCCCTAAATCGTAAGCGCGCAGCATCCGTGCCCCGCCTTCCTGATTGTTCGCCTCCACCAGGTACAGTGTCTTGTCGTCCGGGGCAATCATGATTCCATTCGGGCGTTGCACCTCCGGAGCGGTCAACAGTCGCGTGAGTTTCCTGTCGGGATCGATCCGGTACACCGCGCCGCCGATCATATCCGTAAAGTAGAGCCGCCCCTTACCGTCCATCGTGACGTCATTCGGCCCCACGAACGGCTTGCCCTCGTAGCTGTCGGCCAGCACCTCTACCAAGCCCGTCTTCAGATCCGTCCGCGTCACCCGCGGCCTCATCTCCACCGCCGCATGCGGCGATCCGCCAAACTGCGCCCCCTTCAACGACGCCCCTTCGGCTGCCACCAACCGCCCCTCGCTATCAAACAGCAGCCCATTCGCCGTATTGCTACCCTCCCGAAACACGCTCAGCTTGCCGTCGGCGGAGAGCTTCATAATCCGCTGGTTAATGATCTCGGAAAAGTAGATATTGCCTTCGGCATCAGCCGTTGGACCTTCCGTGAATGCGGTAATCGTCGCCACCGTCGCCTCTTCCGGGGGTACAGCAGTGCACCCGGCCAGCAGTAGAATCGTCAAACTCAGTGTCAATCGCATAGGCGGTCATCATATCGCGTCACCTCGAAAAAAATACTTGATGGCCAACCACGAAGACAATATACCGCAATAGAGATTACATCTCAGGAGGAAATCTGGAATGCTTATCCACAAGTTCTCACCGTTCAACACCTGGACGATTTCGCCGTTCCCTTCCGACTCGTAGAGGATTCACTCGAGCGCGCTGCCGATGAAGCGAATCCGGTCGCCAAGCCGTGGCTTCCCGCCCTGGACATCCTGGAAGACGAGTCGCAACTCGTCATCACGGCCGATCTCCCTGGCATCGATCTGGCCAAGATCGATATCCGCCTCGAAAACGGCACCCTGGTCGTCAAGGGGCAGCGGGACATCGCCCCGAAGACCGAGCAAACCAGCTATCACCGCATCGAACGGACCTACGGCCAGTTCGCCCGTTCGTTCTCGATGCCGGAAACGGTCGATCCGGAAAAGGTCTTCGCCGATTACAAAAACGGCGTCCTGCAGATCACCCTGGGCAAGAAGGAACTCGCCAAACCGCGAGCGATTCAAGTCCAGATCAGCTAACGGATCAACTCTCGCCCGGGGCCCAACCGCCCCGGGCAATCCTATCCGCCATCCTTGAGATAACATGGTGGCGATGCTTACACGCCGCGCACTCCTCGCCGCCCTCCCGGCCCTCCCCGTCCTGGCCGCCCGCAAAAAAAGGTCCGCCCCCGTCATCGACGGCCAGAATAACCACGCCTGGGCCGCCACCACCCCCCTCCTCAAGCGCTATCTCGAAGAGACCGGCCTGTTCACCGTCTCCGTCTCCACGACGCCCCCCAAAGGCGGCGACATGCAATCCTACCGCCCCAAATTCTCCGCCCATGACGTCGTCGTCCTCAACTACAACGGCGAAGACTGGTCGAAAGAAACCGAAGCCGACTTCGTCAAGTACGTCGCCTCCGGCAAAGGCCTCGTCGTCGTCCACGCCGCCAACAACGCCTTCCCCACCTGGCCCGAATTCAATGAAATGATCGGCCTCGGCGGCTGGGGCAATCGCACCGAAAAAAGCGGCCCCTATCTCCGCCTCCGCGAAGGCAAGTGGGTCCCGGATACCCAACCCGGCCGCGGCGGCAGCCACGGCGACCAACACGAATACGTCGTCACCCTCCGCGACCCCAACCATCCCATCACCAAGGGCCTCCCGCCCGAATGGCTCCACGCCAAGGACGAGCTCTACGACCGTCTCCGCGGCCCCGCCAAGAACGTGCACATTCTCGCTTCCGCCTTCGCCCCCAAAGCCAAACGCGGCAGCGACGAAAACGAACCGCTCATCATGGTTCTCCCCTACGGTAAAGGCCGCGTCTTCCACACCTGCCTCGGCCACGGCGTCGACGCTATGACTTCGGTCGATTTCATCGTCACCTACCAACGCGGCACCGAATGGGCGACCACCGGCAAGGTCACCCAGAAACTCCCCGCCGACTTCCCCGGGAAAGACAAGGTTTCTCTCCGCCAGGCTAAGTGATAGAATCAGGGCGCTCATGCGCAGCGCCCTTCTCTCTCTCGTCTTCGCCACCGCCGCCTTATCCCAATCCACTCCCGACTTCGAACGGGACATCCGCCCCCTCCTCGCCGCCAATTGCCTCTCCTGCCACAACGATAAAGCCAAATCCTCCGGCCTTGCGCTTACCTCTCGCGCCGCTCTCGAAACCGGCGGCAACCGCGGCTCCGCCCTCACCTGGCTCCCCAAAGCCCTCCGCCATGAAGACGGCTTGCAGATGCCCCCCGGCCGCCAGCTCCCCACTCCCGACATCGCCAAAATCGAATCCTGGCTCGCCGCCGGAGCCCTTTGGCCAACCGAATCCACTGTCCGCGCTCCCAAACGAGACCACTGGGCCTTCCATCCTCTCCGCCCCTCCTCGCTCCCGCGGATCGACCACTTCCTCCAAGCCCGCCTCCAACGCGAATCCCTCCTCCCCTCACCCCCCGCCGACCGCCTCACCCAACTCCGCCGCGTCTCCCTCGATCTCACCGGTCTCCCCCCCACCCCCGCCGAAGTCCAGTCATTCCTCGTCGACCCCTCTCCCCAAGCCTACGAAACCGTCGTCGACCGCCTCCTGGCGTCCCCCCAATACGGCGAACGCTGGGCCCGCCACTGGCTCGACCAATCCCGCTACGCCGACTCCGACGGCGGCTCCCGTGATGAACCCCGACCCATCTGGAAGTACCGCGAATGGGTCATCAACGCCCTCAACCGCAACCTCCCTTTCGATCAGTTCGTCGTCGAACAACTCGCCGGCGATCTACTTCTGAACCCAACCCCGGAACAGCTCATCGCCACCGGCTTCCACCGCAACTCCCTCCTCCAAATCGAAGCAGGCACCGACCGCGAACAGTACCGCGTCGAAGCCGTCACCGACCGCGTCGATACCACCGGAACCGTCCTCCTTGGCCTCTCCACCGGATGCGCCCGCTGCCACGATCACAAGTTCGATCCCCTCACGCAGAAGGAGTATTACCAACTCTTCTCGCTCTTCAATAACCTCGACGAATACGGCCCCGACCTCCCCCCCTTCTCCTCCACGAGCGACCTGCAAATCACCCACGCCCCCCTCATCGCCGTCGGCCCTCCGGCTGACGCCGCCCGCCACGACGCCCTCCGCGCCCAACTCCTCGCCCTCTACAAAGAGAGGCTCACCTACCGCGGCGGAGACAACAGCGATCTCATCAAAAACGACCCCGGCGACAAAGTCCGTACCGAAACCATCAACACTCTCAAAAAGCAACTCTCCAACCTCCCTCTCGCCATGGTCATGCGCGAACGCCCAGTTGCCCGCCCCGCCCACATCCTCCTCGGCGGCGACTATCTCCGTAAAGGTATCCCCGTCTCGCCCGGCGTCCCCTCCTGGCTCCACGCCCCGGCCGGCCCCATCAACAACCGCCTCGATCTCGCCCGCTGGATCACCCATAAACAGAACCCCCTCTTCGCCCGCGTCGCCGTCAATCGCATCTGGCAACGCTACTTCGGCCAAGGCCTCGTCGAAACCGAAAACGACTTCGGCTCCCAAGGCGCCCTCCCCTCTCACCCTGAACTCCTCGATTGGCTCGCCCTCCAGTTCATCAACTCCGGCTTCGACCAGAACGCGCTCCACCGCCTCATCGTCACCCCCGCCGCCTGCCGCCAGTCCCCCCATCTCCGCCCCGACCTCGCCACCAAGGACCCCCGCAATCTCCTCCTCGCCCGCCAATCCCGCCTCCGCCTCGACGCCGAAATCGTCCGCGACTCCGCCCTCGCCGCCAGCGGCCTGCTCAACTCCGCTCTCGGCGGCCCCAGCGTCTATCCTCCTCAGCCCGCCGGCGTCATGGAAACCGGCCAAGTCGTCCAATCCTGGCCCACCAGCAGCGGCCCCGATCGCTATCGCCGCGGGCTCTACACCTTCCATTACCGCGTCACTCCCAACCCCTCCATGCAGGTCTTCGACGCCGCCAACGGCCTCGCCGCCTGCACCCGCCGCCCCCGTACCAACTCCCCCCTCCAATCGCTCCCCCTCCTCAATGACCCCAACTTCCTCGAAATGGCCCAAGCCCTCGCCCGCCGCGGCGCCGCC
>JAPKZA010000107.1 GCA_026394015.1 Acidobacteriota bacterium | reverse complement strand
GTACTACTCTGTGGAAGAGTCGGGGAGGATGGCGAGTTTGTGACACGCGATCCGAATAATTTTTCGTGCAGGCGGCGCAGAGTCCGAGATTTGCGCTGGCGCACGGCCTCCTCGGTGAGACTTACTTGGGGGGCCACCTCCGCCGGACGGAGGCCTTCGATCAAAATAAGCCTCAAAATCCGCTGATCGACTTCGGCGAGATCTTGGAGTTCGTTCTGCACCGCCAACCGTAGCTCCGGCTCCAGTCCGGAGGCGATGGCCCTGCTGTCGATCTCATCGCCGGCAGCGCCGGCCGGGTTCTTGGTCTTCGAGCGTATCGCCTCGGCCAACAGGTTCCGGGCGATCCCCACGACAAACCCGTCGATGGCCGATGTTTCCCGCAGTTTCCCCGCTCGCAGGGCGAGCAGGGCCGCCACTAAGGTCTCCTGGATCAGCTCTTCCCGCAAATCGGGATCGGACACCCGTGCGCGAAAAAAAACTTGCAGCCGGGGAAGAAACCGTTCGGCGAACTCACGTTCGAGGTCCGGGGAACCCATCAGGATCCCTTCTGCCACAGAGGTTGATCGAATCCATGCCACAGTGTGTATGTCTAAATAGAGGCTAACACACCTGTTTTGCGGACCGGCCCGTCTGCGTGGAAATCCAGCCGCTTCCGTCTCTCCGCAGTTGTAAACAAATGTCCGAAACTGAGACATGATCATCAGAGTGGCTGACGATCTTGACCATGAGTACCGTGCACAATGCCGGGCCGAAGCTGAAAAGCGCACGAAACCGGCGTTGCCCGCCGATCAGATACGCGAATCGACGAAAGACGATCGCGGCACCGTCCTCTCCACCGTGGCAAACCTGCTTCCTTTACGAATGCAAAGCCGACGGTTGCGGTCCCGGCGATCAACCAAGACCCTTTCAAGTGTTCCTTACGCCCGGAGCATGGTCAAACACCCCCGGCGATTTCTTCTCTGGTGCGTTTCAGTGGGTCATTGGGCCTCTCACCGGATACGCGCTGTTCACGACCCAGAAGCGGGTTCCGCCTTGGCGACGATCATTCTGGCCGAAGGCAGCCGAAACCTTTTCTCGCACCTGATGAAGTGGAACGGAGAAATGCCGGAGCCGGTCGCTTACGACCATCGCAGCATCAAGGCCCTCGTACTGCAAAGGGATTTCGGCGGTCTATATCCGATGGTCGACACTTGGGCCGCCGAGTCATCAGGCCCGCTCCGTACAGCAATTGCTCAACAAGCTCTGAAAAAGAGCGAGCAAGTAACAAAGACCCTCATTTCGACGGCCCCCGTACAACCCGTTCCCGCGAGCCACTTGCAAAACTCGAAACTTCTCAGGGCCGCTGGCCCGGACGTCCCAGCAAAGCCCCCCCTCCATCGTCCGGGCGTTTCTACCCCGGTCGCGGCTACTTCTACGGCGGCAACTTCTGGGCCCGACTACTCTTCGGCGTCGGCATCGGCATCCCCTTCGGATACGGCTACAACACCAATCGCGGCTGGGGCTACGTCGACAACTTCGGCGATTTCTACCCCGCTCCGTGCTACTCCCGCCGTTACGAATATAATTGAGTCGCCCACTATGCGACCCCTCACCCTATTTCTCGTCTCGATCACCCTCCTCTCCGCCGCCCCCGACCTCTTCGACTCGATCCGCGCCGGCGACCAGTCCGCCATAGCGAAACTCCCCCACCTCGCCAACACCCCCCGCCCCGACGGTACCCTCCCCCTCCTCCACGCCG